>DALZRX010000089.1:0-1719 GCA_032015805.1 Achromobacter sp. | reverse complement strand
CCCCGCCGCCTTGCGCGGTCGGGGTGCGGTTACTAATGTTCGGCATCGCTTCCAACGCGATGACCGCGTGCAGGTCGACGACGGCTGGTCCGCCTCCGGTCTGCCTGCCGATTTCGTGGATTCCGTCCCCGATAATGTGCCGGCTGAAGACGCTGGTACCGACGCCGGTACTGGCTGCCGGGTCATTCCCATCCTGCCCGACACGCGTTCCGCGCCGCCCGCGCCCAAGACCACGGTCACCGCGGAAGAGGCGCGCAAGATGCTGTCGCGCAACGACTCCCCCGATATCCCCTTTGAAGTCGCCGCCAATCCGTATCGCGGTTGCGAACACGGTTGCGTGTACTGCTATGCGCGGCCCACGCATTCCTACCTGGGCTATTCGCCCGGGCTGGACTTCGAAACGCGGCTGATCGCCAAGGCCAATGCCGTGCAGGCCCTGCGTGCGGAGCTGGCCCGGCCCGGTTACAAGCCGTCGCCCATCAACATCGGCTCAGCCACCGACGCCTACCAGCCCATCGAGCGCGACTGGCGCCTGACCCGCGGCATGCTCGAGCTCATGCTCGAAACCCGCCATCCCGTCACCATCGTCACCAAGAACGCATTGGTCGCCCGCGACCTGGACTTGCTGGCGGCCCTGGCGCAGCAGAACCTCGTCGTGGTCTACATCAGCATCACCACGCTGGATGCCGGCATCGCCCGCACGCTGGAGCCCCGTGCCGCCGCGCCGTGGCGTCGCCTGGAAGCCGTGCGTAGCCTGACCGACGCCGGCGTGCCGGTGGGCGTGCTGGTGGCGCCGGTCATCCCGTTCATCAACGACGAGTCCATGGAGCACATCCTCCAGGAAGCCAAGGCTGCGGGCGCCCATTACGCCAGCTACACGGTTCTGCGCCTGCCCTGGGAAGTGAAAACCCTGTTTGAGGACTGGCTCAACGCCCATTACCCAGACCGCGCACAGCGCGTCCTGCACCGCATCGAAGACCTGCGCAACGGCCGTCGCAACGATCCGAATTTTGGTTCGCGCATGCGTGGCACCGGCATCTGGGCCGACCTGTTGCGCCAGCAGTTTACGGTCGCCACGCGCAAGCTGGGGCTCAACCGTACCCGTCTGTCGCTCGATTGCAGCCGCTTCGTGCCCCCTGCGGGCCCGGGTGCCTCGGCTTCCCTGTTTGATGCCGCCGCTTCGGCTGGCGTGGCGCCGGCCGGTGTGACGCGTTCCGCCGCAATGCGGGTTGCTGCATCGTCGGCTACCGCAGCGTCGGCTGCCGCAGCAGCGGCTGCCGCAGCATCGGCTGCCGCAGCGCCTTCAGACGCACCAGGCGCGCCCGATGTGCCCGGCGCGGGCAATCCTGCGTGCCCCGGCCATGCTTCTTCCGATTTCCCATCCCCGGCTGGCGCGAAAGCGTCTTCAGGGGTCCCTTTTCCTGGTGGTTTGCCTGCGGTCAGCGGCGCATACGGGCGCGGTGCGCGCCAGTTGCGCGCCATGGCGGCTGGCCAATTGTCCTTGTTCGATTGACCGCAGGCTGTTGCTGCCTCGGGTGCATGCCAGGGCGAATCGCCTCGGCGCTGGAACGTTTATCCAAGGAGTTCCCATGAACACCGCTGATTTTTCCGTCCTGCAGGATGAGCTCGTTGTCTCCCTGAATCCGCTGCGTCGCAGCGCGAACCGCGCCCGCGCGTTCTGCGCCCGCCTGACCGGCATGGCCTTGCCCTGGAGCGGCG
>DALZRX010000088.1:370-11376 GCA_032015805.1 Achromobacter sp. | reverse complement strand
GATCAGAACATTCACGTCAATCACGATGAGACAACGTTTGTGGGGAATGATCGCAAGGAAGAGGTCGAACGGGACGAGACGCTCGGCGTCGGCCGCAACCGTCACGACACCATCGGCAATGATGATCGCCAAGATATCGGCCACGACCAGGCGCTATCGGTTGGCCGCGACCAGGTCATTGCCATCGAGCGCACGCAGCAGATCGCTATTGGTAAAGATCGTCTCGAAGAAGTCGGCAACAACCGCCGCGACCGGATCAGCGCTAATCACACCGTGGAAATCGGCGGAAATTGCGAACAGGTCATACAGGGCCATATCAAGTTTGAGGCGGGCATCGCCATCATGCACCGGACCAAGCGCCAACGAATCGAGGCAGAGTCCTTTACGGTGGCGACGCCGGGCGGCGTGCTTACCCTTGATGGCAGCGGGTTGACGTTCAACGGTGTGGCGGTGCGGATACGGGCAGGAAACGTCTCAATGTCGGGTGGCGGCGGAGGCGAGCCGATCAGCCTGTCGAGCTTGCTTGAAGTAGGTGATCCGGCAGACTGCGTGGAGCGGTCACGATGAGCACGCAACGTTTGCGAGCTTATTTCGACACAGCACGAAGCGCGCATGACTATCTTTACCTGCTTGTTAACCCCCATGCGGGCTGCCATGAAGGCCACCAACTCAGCATGCCGGAGCTTGAGAAGACACTCGGGGCTAGAGTCATCACGGTCGTCTCCCGCCCCGGCTTCGCGCGGGCATCGCACATGTGCCCACGCCTCGTGACCCTTTCCGAACCGGGGCAGCCGATCCCCGACGGTCCTCTTGCCGCGAGCCTGACCTATGCCGCCGAAGCATCGCCAGGGGGAAAACGTTACGTCTGCGGCTGGATTCTCAGTACGTCGGACGCTGGTTCCCTTGCTCGGCACTTGACGACATTGAGCCTCGCCATCGAAGGCACACATCGCAGGGTGTGGCCGCTGTTCGAACCTTTAAGAATGGAACTTCTGGCTATCTCCATGAGAGAGGAGATCGGGGCATGGCTTGGCCCCGTCAGCGAGAGCGTCATACCCTCCAGCAGTGGAGGTCTCTTCCGATTGCGGGGAGCACGCGGCGCCAGGCCGATCGAGCCAAGTGCGGAAGCATTGGCTGCCCAGCAGAGTGCACCGGCCGTAGCTGCAGTACTCGCAGCATGGCAGCGGGTTGTCAGCAAGCGCTCGCACCACGACTCCACCAGCTCTCGTGCGGGCCAGACTTTGCCTGCTGGAGCCGCCGCGAAAGCCCATATCCATCTGCGAGAGGCGCGTGCGAGAGGTCTGCCTGCGGGAGAAGACCAACTGGTCTTTGCCTTGCACTGCCTCACGGCCCATCCGTGTTGGCATACGCATCCGCAACTCAGCGCCTACGTGGCCCAAGCCGTCGCCAGCAAGACGCGGCTCGCCGACGCCTTGCTTTGCATCGACGAGCGGACCTGGCGCCGCGTGATTCAAGACTTGGCCACCGTTCAACACCACTGATTCCATGGCTCTCATCACACAGAACATCGTGCAGGCCGCACGCGAAACTTCTCCGGTGCCCGATGGCTCCTGCAAGGCCTGCGAACGATCGGGTACGCCGATTCTGCCCCTGCGCTGGGCGGTTGTGTCGAAAACCGCCGGCCTACAGGCCCTTTCCCGCCTTACAAATTCAGATACGCAGCTATCCATGCGCATGTTGCGCGCGGGCTACTTGTATGTCCTGCTCGATGGCAGCGTTTGGCAGGCTTATCAAGTCAGCCCAGAGGGATGCCTGCGCCAGTTCAATCCCTACGATGCCCCGCATGGCGATCCTGCAGCGCTACCCGAGCAGTGCACGACCCAGGGCCATGACGTCCGATCTTCGTTCATCCATATTGACACCAAGCGTTATAGCCAGGCGCAGGTCGCATTTGCCAACGATGCGTGGCCGGCCAGCGTGCTTGACGCTTACAAGAAGGGTGCCGACGCGGTCGGCAAGCCCTTGGCCGCCGGCTACACCGAACGGTTCGTAACCTACACCCTCTCAACGCTCAAGTCTGAGCCCACGCCGGCCGCCCATGCGCTACCGTTGCTGCATGGCTTCGAGATGGAAAATACCATCGCCGAATTCGCGTTCAGCTATGCCGACTTCGGCAGTGTGCATGGCTTTCATTCTCGGGTAGGCCGCCTGGAGGCGATGCAGATGTACTTGCGTCAGGCCGAGAAACTTCATGGACTGGATAAGGGCGTGGCGGGCCTGATGCTTCCGGATCCCATCGGTCTCGCGCAAGAACTAAACGGCTTGGTACGCTCGGTGCAGACGCAGCGGCAATTGTGGGCGCAGGATGAGGCGGGCACTGAAGTCGTTACGAGCGAAGGCCGCCAAATCGTGAGGCACCTGCGACCCTACCAATACTTGACGTCGCAGTGTTTGCTCGGAATCAATGCGCTGTACGCCCGCCAAGCCGATGCGGAAACGCCCGATAGCCCGACGCCGCTCCTTGACCACACGCAGAGCGAGTCCGGCTCACCGCCCGTTTTTCGCGATCCTGCACGGGAGCGGGCCGAAATCGTCAAACACAAGACGGATAAGCCAGCCGCACGTCTCCAAGAGCGGTATGACGAAGACGCCCGCAAGGCCTTCCAAGACGCCTATGACAAGCAGATGGCCGAATTCCAGCGGGCCATCGACGTCCATGGCAAGGACTGGGCCGCACAAATCGTTGACCCGGCGTGGAGGCGATCGGTGCAACTCGACTACACGGGCACCGACATTTATTCCTCTACCGCGTGCGTCAAGGCTGTCGCGTCCTGCCTTGCTGGCGGACCGAGCGAAGCGTTTCCACCGTCGCAACCGCCCGGCCAGGCGAGGCGACCCGAGGCTCTGGGACCCACCGTTGCGGCATGGAAAGCGTTGCTTGAGGACGCGGAAAGCCCCGTCTACGCCGCCCTGCTGGCCCAAAACGGCGCCTTGCACAGCGCCTTCGTGCCCATTTTCAGCGGTGGCAAACTGCCAAACGAGGCGGGGAAAAAGTACTTCGATGCGATCAAAGGCATCATCGGGTCCCGCGAAATCAGCACGTTACGCGAGCGAGCCGTGCGTGAGGCGGCGGATGCCCTGCTAGCCGCCATGCATAACGCCTCATCCCGACTGGAGGGGGTGCTCAGTGAGGGCGTCAAGGCGGCGGTAAACCACATCCATAGTGGCTCTGCGCTGCTTTACGCGGACCTGCATCTCACGCAAGTGAAGGTGGAGCTTACGGTGCGTGAATACTACAACCTGCTTTCCCAGCAACTGAAAAACGGGGCCGACCGCGCTGCCAACGCGTTGGGCAAGCACCCGCGCACCATGATGTTTTATGGACTAATTGGCATCCCCAGCCCAGCCGTGCGCGATGTGGTGATTGAAGTCACGCTATGGGCGAGGGGCACCGCTGAGCAAATCAAGCGCGAAATTGGCGAATTGGCCTCTGGAGCACGAGCCAGCGTCCGCTCGCCGCTACGCAAGCTGGTCGCGGGCGTAAGCAATCTTGAGCCCCGGGCGATGCAGGTGCTACACGGAATCCAGATTTCCGCCTCCGATGCCCGGCAATTTGCAGGTAAGAGCCTCTTCAGCCTGCGCAGCCTTGCAAATGGCAGTGTCGATGGCAACCTCGTGCTGCTCTCCCTATATTTCCAGGCGGACACGCTCAAGACCAACCTCGCCGCGATCGACAAGGCGATCGGTGTTGAGCACCCCGAAGCGGTTTCGGCAATGTATGGCGCCGCGGTAGGCGTATTCGGAGCAAGCCTCGAAGCAGCGGCATTGAGTGTGCAATTGCCGGCAGAGGCAGCCAGAGCTTTTGTACTGCGAGGCGGAGTAGCGGAGACGCCGGCGCTTACACGAGTCATCGGTGTTGGCCGAGGCATGCTGAAGGTCGCAGGTTCGATTGGCGCTGTGACAGGTCTTGCCGATGGTATCGGACACGCGTTCGCGGGGGTGAGAACGTGGAATCGCGGTGATGCCCAGTCCGGAGCGTTCTACATTGGCGCCGGTGCGCTTTCACTGACGTCGTCGGCTTTTGGTGTAGCGGCGGCGGCTGGTTCCGGGGGCCTCCTTGGAGGGATGTTGGGACTTGGCCCCCTGGGGTGGGCGCTCATCCTGAGCGTCGCCGCCTACAGTGCCGCGCGGTACGCCAAAACGTCGGAGTCGAGTCCGTTGGAACGCTGGGCTCGTCGTTGTTACTTCGGAGATCACAAAGAGCGTCCAACGGTGGCTTGGCTGCGGCCGTCAGACATCCAGACCGCGATTGCCGAACTTAACGCGGCCGTGCTGGGCATGGATGTGGCTTTGGGGTTCAATCAGGATCCGCGCGTCATAGACCAAGTGACACTGTCCCAAATGTCCGTCGAAGAGGTAAAGCACAGCGGCGGTTGGGAAAAAATAGTCGCCTTGAAGTACCGCATCGTCTTGCCCGACTACGACCCTGAAGTCTCGAGCTATCTCTTTGAGCTGGTCGCACAACGCTTCGGCCTGCGTGGGGCCAACAGCGTATTGCGCGACAAAGCCGTGCAAGCAACGCCGCAGACTTTGGCATCCGGCGAACACAATTCAAGCACAGCAGCCTCGTCTATTTCGCAGCCGCCACGCATACCCGACTACGCTGAGCAGGCTTCGACCGCGCCCACACTCACCCGCCCAGTCATCAGCGGAGGTTTCCTGCTAGAGAAAATTCACAGTATTAAATCGGTCACCTTGGCGATCACCTACTGGCCCGACAAGGAGGATGTTGAGGGATTCGCTCGCGTGGAACTGAGTGAGGTAGCACCGTGATCGCCCCCCGTCTCGTCCCCGCCTGCAAGGGGTGGCAACGCGACTTGCCGGGCCCACACGATACTCCGGACGAGGCGCCCACAATCGCCTTTGACGCACCGAACCACCTTGATGCCGTATACCTGGAGGTTCCGAGGAGAACGTTTTTCATTCGGGGTGTC
This sequence comes from Achromobacter sp., assembly GCA_032015805.1. Taxonomy (GTDB): domain Bacteria; phylum Pseudomonadota; class Gammaproteobacteria; order Burkholderiales; family Burkholderiaceae_B; genus Achromobacter. The sequence continues at coordinate 6,421 of DALZRX010000088.1, read as the reverse complement.
TTAATGGTTTTCGGACTGCTGATTACCGTCGCAACTTTCACACTTGTCTATATGTTGCTGACGGGCATCCTCACACCGAAGAAAGTCAATGTGCAATTTTTTGTCGACTTGGCAATTTATTTCAGCATTATCGCGATAGCGTCTTGGGCGGCAGCCATATCATTTCGGCTGGATCTCTCCATCCCCTGCAGCGAACCCATCCGCTTCAATCGTCTACGGCGCAAGGTTTACGTCTATGACTTCAAGTTTGACTGGTCAAAACCCTTTACGCGCTGGTTTGCCTCGCCAAAGTCTTTCGATTGGGACGATTTGCGCGCTGAAGCCTGGAAACTCCGAGGCGCGACGGCTAACGGAGCCCTGATTATCAACGAAGGCGTATCGCTGGCCGTTGTGAAACCGTGCAGCAACGAAGTGCTCGACCGATTCTATTTATCGGGTGTGGAACAAACCGCGTGGTGGGCCTACATATGCACCTATATGCAAAAGGGACCGGAAGCACTCAAGCCGTGCGAGGCACCGATGCGCCACGCTAACGACACCTTGAATCCCCTAACCCGACTTGCGCCTAAGGTGCGTTGGCCAGTGGCCATGGATGTCGAATCCCGTACTGCGCCTTAAGGACGCGGGCGTCCTATCCTGAATTCATCTCCAAGGTTCCAATCATGCAACCCATCGTTCTAGTCGGCCACCGCCACTCATGCCCCACCCACGGCACAGGCACCGTGATCACCGGCGCTGGGCAAGCCCTCGTGAACGGCAGGCCAATCGCGCGGGTGGGCGACAAGATCAGTTGTGGGGCCGTCATCGTGACCGGCTCGTCCACTGCCACGCTGGAAGGCCGGGCCGTGGCGCGTCAAGGTGATACCACCAGCCACGGCGGTGTGCTGATCGAAGGAGATTCGGGGTGGCTGGTGGACTGAATCCGCCGGCGCAAAGGACACTCATGCAGCGCGGCGCAGCCTACCCGCGCGTCAAAACCGGTACGTCGCCCCCACCCCAACCCCCGCATTGCGCCCGGGCGCCGGTTCGTAATAGCGGCCATTCGCTTCATTGACGATGATCGATCCCGCATAGTCGCGGTCGAAAAGGTTGTCGACGCGGGCGTAGGCGTTGAGCTCCCACGGGCCGGCTCGCTTGACGTAGCCGATGCTGGCGGCCGCAACAAAATAGGCGGGCGCGTCCCCGTTGTTGGCGTCATTCACGTAGATCTTGCTCAGGTAGCGGCCTTCCACCCCCGCCTGCCAGCCCTCGGGCGGCGCCCAGGCTAGGGATGCGTAGGCTGCCTGGCGGGCGATGCCCGGGATCTTGTTGCCGGCGCGGATGTTGCCGGCGCCGTCGTCGGCGTAGCGCGCGTTGAGGAAGGTGTAGGCGAACTCCGTACGCCAATGGCGCGCGAATTCGCCGGACCAGCCCAGTTCCAGTCCGTCGCGGCGGGTGCGGCCGGCGTTCTGGTAGGTGGTGCGCCCGCCTGAGCTGCCGGCGGACACGATTTCGTCGTCGGTGCGGGTGTGGAACACCGCGGCGGTCAGCAGGCCGCCCGCCATGCGCGCCTTGACGCCGGCCTCGAGGTTGGTGCTGACCGAGGGCGTCAATCCGAAGTTCAGTCCCGGGTCGCCGCCGGGCCGGTACGAGATCTCGTTCAGTGTGGGCGTCTCGAAGCCGCGCCCATACGAGGTGTAGACGCTGACGTCGTTGTTGACGGCGTAGCGCAACGCGGCGACGGGCAAGGCCTTGCGGTAGCGCGCGCTGCCGCTGTCGTCGGCGTTGCGGTCGGTGATGAAGTGGTCGTCGGATTTGAAGCGGACGGTGCTGTAACGCAGGCCGGCGTCCAGCGTCCAACGCTCGGCGAAGTTCCAGGAAGCCTGCGCGTAGGGATCTGCGTTGTACACGCGGTTGGTCTCGTCACGCCGCAAGGCGCCTTGCACCCCGAGTTGCTGACTCGGCCCCGAGCCGATGAAGTTCTCGTAGCCCTTGCGGTCTTCCTGCATGGCGTCATAAGCAAAGCCGCCGATCAGCGTCAGCGGGCGGCCGGCGACCTCGAGTTCGGAGGTCCAGCGCACGTCCGTGCCGCCGTATTGCCGCTTCAGGTCGATGACGCCGCCGGCCTGCGTGGGCGGAATTTGAACGGCGACCGGGATCGACTGGAATTGCGTGGTGTCGCGCTGGCCGTAATAGACCATCACGCGCAGCGCGTTGCGGCCATCAACCTGGTGGTCGAAAACCAGCCCGCCTTGCGTCTGTTTGACCGTCTTGCGCGTGTTGTACTGCTCGGCCAGTGGCGCGCTGCGTGGGTCGTCCTGGAATTGTTGGTAGGTGAGGCCAAGCGGATCCTGCGCCTTGAGGTCGACGCTGTTGACGATAAGGGTCAGGCGGCTGTCGTCATTGAGTTGCAGACCAAGCTTTGCGTTGCCCAGATTCTTGCGGGCGGCGCTGTGGTCGCGGTAGCCGTCGGTCGTGAACCGCGAGAGGTCCAGCACGTAATCCATTTGGCCGGCGCCCGTGCCTGCCACGCCGCTCGCCTGCGCGCCATAACGCCACGTGCCGTAGCTGCCGCCCCAGCCGCTGGCGGTGATCGCGGGCGGATCGGCGCCGTCCTGGGTGAAAACCTGGATGACACCGCCCGAAGAGTTGCCGTAGAGCGCCGAGAATGGGCCGCGCAGCACCTCGACGCGGTCGATGGAGCCGATGTCGATATTGGAGGTCTGCCCCTGGCCGTCGGGCATCGTTGCGGGAATGCCGTCCACGTAGAGGCGCACGCCGCGCACCCCGAACGTGGATCGCGCGCCAAAACCGCGGCTGGATATCTGCAGGTCCTGGGCGTAGTTCTGCCGGTTCTGGATCTGCAAGCCGGGCACGCTCGCCAGCCCTTCCGACAGATTGATGCCCGGCTGCTGCCATCGCATCGCACTGCCCTGCACAACATCGACGGACGCCGGCGTCTCCAACACTTCCGTGCCTAGGCGGGTGCCGGTCACGACCACCGGGGCCATGGTTCCGGTCTGCGCCAGCGCGGATGCAACCGGCGCGAGCGCCAGGATCGTCCCTGCCGTCCACCGCCACGATCCGCTGTTTCGCCATTGCCGCTGTACCAAACTTCTCTCCTGTGCCGCGGCGGGAATGGGTTCTAATACCCGCCATGGAAAATTCTCAAGACATCGAACGCCGGCTGCTGGACCTGGAGGTCAAGGCCAGCTTCGCGGACGATCTTCTGGAGCAGTTGAACCAGATCGTCGTCCGCCAGCAACAGCAGATCGATCGGCTCATGCGCGAGGTCGCCGACCTGCGCCAGCAGGCGCCCGAGGGCGCCGCGCCCTTCCGCAGCCTGCGCGACGAACTGCCGCCGCACTATTGACCGCTAATAGTGGTAGCGCAGCAGCCTGGTCATACTGCCCAAGGGTTCAAACCGGCGCATCAGCCATAGGGCGGCCCGTGCCGGTAGCGAATATCGTGCCCGCTGTGCGGGATCGTCGGTCTCGTATCCGCCGCGCACCGTCCGCAGCCGCAAGGCCGGCACCAGCGCCTCCAGGTCCTGCGGGCGGCTGAGACTCCAGCGAGTGACGGCGCCCGTCGACCGGATCATGCGGTTGTGGGCCACCCAGCTCAAGCCCAGGCGATTGTAGGCGTCAAAAAGCACCTCGCCGGACGGAAACTGCGCCGTGACTGCGCCCAGCAGCGTCAGCAGCGCTTGCTCGGGCAGATAGAGGAACAGTCCTTCGGCAACGACCAGCGTAGGCTTGTCCGCTGGTATCCGCGCCAGCCAGTCCAGATCCGTGACCGGCGTGCCCACCAGCGTGCAACCCGGCCGCGGCGCGTACAGCTTGTGCCGAAGCGCGATGACCTCCGGAAAATCCACCTCGTACCAATTGATTTGCGGCGGGGGATCGACGCGCTGCACGCGGGTGTCCAAGCCGCAACCCAGATGCAGAACGGTCGCGTCACCGTGCGCCGCAAGGAATTCACGCACCCAACCATCCAGCGTGTGCGCACGTAGCGCCAGACCGATCATCTCGTCGCGGCGCATGCGCAGGCGCGGAAAGTCGTAGTCGATGCGTTCGACCGCCTCCGAGGCGTAACGGTCCCGCAGGACGGAATGGCGAAGCTGGCTCTCTCGCGCCTTGGCATACAGCGTGATCAGAAGCGTCGCTTTTTCTTGGGTGAGGTCGATTTTTTCCATGCACAGTCCAGTCGATCGGCCACGCCACTGTATTCCAAAAATGGGGACTTAAACCACGTTCGATCCAAATCATTCCATTGATGGAATTATCTTTTACCGCTATCCGGGTTTATCCCTATCCTGAATCGGCGCAAGATTCAGCCATCGGGAAACAGCAACGAACCACGACGGAAAGGCCGCCGGATTCGCTCCCAGGCTTTAGAAATCGGAGGTTTACCATGAAGACCCTTGCTACCGCTTTGATGTTCTCGCTGGCCGCACTAAGCGCCGGCGCCTACGCCTCGCCCAACATCGAACCCAACAACGTGCCCTTCCAGGGTGTGTACGGCACTCCGTACGAAGGTCCGACCCGCGCACAAGTGCAGGCCGAACTGGCCGCCGCGAAGGCCGCCAACAAGGCCGCGGGCATCAACACCAACGTCGAACCGAACAATGTGCCCTTCCAGGGTGTGTATGGCACGCCGCACACGGGCAAGACCCGCGCCGAGGTCAAGGCCGAACTGGCCGCCGCAAAGGCTGCCGGCCAGGTGTCGAACGTTGAACCGAATGACATGCCGTTCGCCGGCGTCTACCACGGCAACTGAGCAGCATCCCGTTTTACCCTCCCCTTGTTGTACCTTGGCCGCCCGGTGGGCGGCCTTTTTTTGGCGTACTATCGGCTCAGATTCACGATGCAGACTGGCTTATCGCCTTATTGGCTGTTCACACCAGGGAGTCCATCTTGATATACCCCCGCGTTCTCGCCGCGTTGCTTTTGTCGGGCGGCATGGCATCGGTGGCGGTTGCCGCCCCGGCTGTCATGCTCAACGACGCCCTTATCACGCAGATATTGCCGGCTGACCGCGCGTCATTCCACGACGCCGTGGCCCAGGCGCTGAACAGCTCGGCCGACGGCCAGAGCACCGAATGGAAGAGCACGCACCAGCGCAAGCGAGCCGCGCCCATCACGGCGCAACTGATTCCCAAACAGACCACCCAGGCCGGGAACGGCCGCGTCTGCCGCTTCCTGGTAGGGAATTTTTCGCGGACCACCACCACGGAGACGTGGCAGTTCTGGTTCTGCAAGCAACCTGACGGCACCTGGAAGGCCAGCGCCAACTAATCTGGCGGTTCGCCTCCAAGAAAAAATGCGCGCCGGCTCCGGAAGGAGCGGCGCGCATTGTCATGGGTGCGAGCGATGCGGGGCGCGGGCGGCCCCGACAGATTCCGCTCAGGCGCCTTCGACGCGGTTGGCGTCCAGCACGGTCATGGCCGTCATGTTGATGATGCGGCGCACCGTGGAGCTGTTGGTCAGGATGTGCACCGGGGCATTCGCGCCGAGCAGGAACGGACCCACGGCCACATTGCCGCCGGCGGCCGTCTTGAGCAGGTTGTAGGCGATGTTGCCGGAATCCACGTTCGGGCAGACCAGCAGGTTGGCTTCGCCCTTGAGCGTGGAGGACGGCAGGATGCGCATGCGCAGGCCTTCGTCCAGCGCGCAATCGCCGTGCATTTCGCCGTCGATTTCCAGTTCCGGCGCGGCTTCGCGCACCAGTTCCAGCGCGCGGCGCATCTTTTCGCCGGAGGCCGAACTGCCGGAGCCGAAGTTCGAGCGCGACAGCAGCGCGACCTTCGGGGCGAGGTTCATGCGCGCCATTTCCTGGGCGGCCATGACGGTGAACTCGGCGATCTGCTCGGCGGTGGGCTCGTCGTTCACATGCGTGTCCACCAGCACGACCGTGCGCTCGTCGAGCAGCAGGATGTTCATGGCGGCATACACGTTGTGGCCCGGACGGCGGCCGATCACCTCGTCAACGAAGCGCAGGTGGTCGTGGTAAGCACCCACCGTGCCGCAGACCATGCCGTCGGCATCGCCCAGGTGCACCATCATCGCGCCG
>DALZRX010000088.1:0-360 GCA_032015805.1 Achromobacter sp. | reverse complement strand
TCAGGCGGCGGCGCATTTCCACGCGCGCCATTTCCTTGGTGATGCCGCGGCGGCTCATCAGTTCCCAATACGTCGTCCAGTATTGGTGGAAGCGCTCGTCGTATTCCGGGTTGGTGACCTCAACGTCCTCGCCCAGGCGCAGGCGCAGGCCGAATTTCTCGATGCGCGAGAGCAGCACGGCGGGACGCCCGACCAGGATGGGACGCGCCAGGCCTTCGTCGACGATCACCTGCACCGCGCGCAGCACGCGCTCGTCTTCGCCTTCGGTAAAGACGATGCGCGCCTTTCCGCCCGAACGCACGATGCGCTTGGCGGCCGAGAACAGCGGCTTCATGAACGCGCCCGAGTGGTACACGAACT
>DALZRX010000087.1:0-11412 GCA_032015805.1 Achromobacter sp. | reverse complement strand
ACCGCGCCGGAGGGGCTGACGGTCGAGCGCATGCCTGCCCAGACCTCGCGCGTGGCGACGCCGACGAGCGTTCAGTGAACCCCCGGCCCGCCACGGCGGGCCGGCGCCAGACCTGCGCAGGCACAGCGCTTGCTGACCCTCGGGATGTTGCAACCCGGAGGATGGAAATATGTCAGACGACCTGAGCAAGCGCGGTCCCCAGGACCGCTCCCGGATCAATGTGAACGAACCCCACGAGCTGCGCTACTGGACCCAGGAGCTTGGCATCAGCGAAGCCGAGCTGCGCGACGCCGTCAAGGCCGTGGGACCGTCGGCCACCGCCGTCCGCGAACATCTGCGGAAATGATCAAGTCCAGGCCCCTCGTGAGGGGCCTGCGACAGCTACGCCTCATCCGCCAGCTTGCGCGCGGTCGCAAGCATGTTCGGGCCTCATCGCCCGATGAAGTCGTGACGGCGCATCGCCTGATCCGATCAGGACGCCATCCTGTCGCAGATCTCCGCGCATTCGCGGCAAGTGCGGGCGCACTCGGCCATGCCGTCCATGCCCTCGCAACTATTCGCGCAATCGTCGCAGATCACGGCACAAGCGCCGCAGACGAATTTATGGTTGTCCACACCCACCAGCATCGCGTGCGCCGCGGTGCGGCAAATCTCGCTGCATCCCATCATCAGCCGGAAATGCTGCGGCTCGACGTGTTCGCCCCCCGCTTCCAGGCAATGGGTCATCGCCGTCTTCACGCACATGCGATAACAGGACAGGCAGCTATCGATACAGCGCTCCATTTCGTTCGCTTCGGGATGCATGGTCGCTCCTTGCGCATTCGCAGTTCCGACCCGTCAGCACATCGCGTTCCTGTTTTGATGCGCACGGCTGTCGCCCGGTCGTGATGTTGCGCTGCACCCAGCGGCTCGATGCCGCGAACCATGCCGTCACGTCGCGTTCCCATGCCGCTTGCGCGAGCGGAACGGTTCCATGTAGCGCCGCGGCTCATCAGTCGTAAAGGCCTCGCCAAAAGCGTCAACGCTGCGATCCAGCCCGGCCTTGATGGAAGATTCCGTCCAGTAGCGCAGCAAGGCCTTTTGCGAACGTACCGCGAGCGGTCCGCTTGCGGCGATGGGCGCCGCGGTGCGTTCGACCAGTGCGTCCAGTTCGCCGGCCTCGCACACAAACTCAAGAAATCCCCAATCCCTCGCCTGCGCGGCATCCACCGTTTCCCCGGTCAAGAGCAGCCAGTTGGTGGGACCTTGTCCAATCAGCGCGGGCAGCAGCAGGGCATGGATCACCGAGGGGATACCCACGCGCACCTCGGGCATCCCGAAGACCGCGTCCGCCGAACCCAGCCGGATGTCGCAGGCCGCCGCCAGTTCCATGCCGGCTCCCAGGCAAAAGCCGGACAGTCGGGCGATGGTGGGCACCGGGATGCCAGCCACCGCATCGCAAAGGTCGCGCAACCGCGTGATGAATGCGCGCGCGCCTTGGGGGTCCAGTTCAGCCATTTCATAAATATTCGCCCCGCCAACGAAGGCCCTGTCACCCGTGCCACGGATGACTACGGCGCGCGCATCGTCCTGTTCCGCGATCCAGCGCGCCGCGTCGGTGAGGCTCAGCGTGACGGGCGACGCCAAGATGTTCAAGCTCTTCGCGTCGTGGATCTGCAGGGTGTAGATGCCGCGCGCATCGCGCGTCACGAGGGCATGGTCGAATGAAGGAATGCTTGCTGTCATGAAGACTCCAGTCAGGGGAATAGGGCAACCATCGATCAGCCTGCGTCATCGGCCGCCACGACCCGATTTCTTCCGTCCGCTTTGGCTTGGTACAGGCGTTCATCCGCGCGTTTCAGGACCCGGTCGGCCGTGGGCGCATCCCCATCGCGACAGGCGACACCGATCGAAATGGTGAGCTTGCCAAACGGCGCGCGCGGCGTCGTTTCAATCCTTGCGCGTATCCGTTCGGCGACCTCGCCTGCGGCATTCAGGTCGGTTTCCGGGAGCAACAGGCAAAACTCTTCGCCGCCAGCGCGGCACGCCAGGTCGCCGCCTCGCGAGCCCGCGACGATCAGATTCGCGATGTGCCTCAGTGCATCATCGCCGACGTCATGGCCGAAGGTGTCGTTGACCCGTTTGAAATGATCGATGTCCAGCGCCAAGGCCGCATAGGGCTTCCCGGACTTGTCCAGCGCGTCCAGCGCCGTGCCCATCGCGCGGCGGTTCGCGAGCCCGGTCAATGCATCGGTGTCGGCCGCATGGCTAAGGCGCCCGATCTTCTGCTGCAGCAACTCAACCCCTGCTATCAACGCTTGCCGGATGGACGCGGCCTCTGCGTACCAAGCGTTGATGCCTTGCAGCCGGCCTGCCGTTTCCGGCTCGGATAGACGCGCTGCATGCGTGGACAACTGCCGCAGCGGGCGCGTGATCAGCGTGGCGCCTGCCAGTATCAGCACCAGTCCGATAAGCCCGGCCGGAATGATCTTGACGAATGTGTCCCGCATGAGCTTGTCCAGCGGCGCCAGGGCCTCGGCGCGCGGCTGCTGGGCAACGACCGCCCAATTGGCGTCGCCAACCTGCGCATAGCCCGCCAGCATGGGAATGCCTTTGTAATTGATGGCTTGCATCGAACCCTGTTCTCCGCGCAGCGCGGCGTCCACGGTTTCGCTCGCGCGAAGCGTCTCTCCGATACGGCTTTGGTCAGGGTGATATAGCAGGCGGCGGCTATTGTCCGCCACGAACGCGAAGGTCCCGTCAAGCTGGTGATCGCCGATCAGCGCGTGCAAGACGCCATGACTCTCAAGGTAGACAGCGCCGCCGATGATCCCCAGAAACTTCCGCGACGGATCGAAGATGGGCTGCGATACGAATACGATCAGCCGCCCGTTGGCGGCGGTATAGGCATGGCTGACCCTTGGCCGACGCTCAGCCAGCGCGGTGACGAGTTCTTCCGACTTGAGCGTGGCGCCGGAAAGCCGCTGCGTATCAGGGTAGGCTTCGAGGACCTTGCCCTCGACGTCCACGATCACCACGGAATTCAGCTCCGAATCCTGCGCTTGCAACCGGAAGGCCTCTTCCTTGAGGAGCTGCGCGTTGCCGAAGTCGGCGCCTATCCGATCACTGCTGTATCGCAGGCGTTCATGGATCGATTTAAGGAATTCATCGATGGTGGACGCGACCTTGAACGCATAGGCACGGTTGGCCTGCAGCGCGGAGTGCACAAGCGCATCACGCTGCACGCCGTAAGCAACGATCAGGCTGTTGCAGAGCGTGGCCAGCACCGCGAGCAAAACAAAAATCAGGATCAGACCGCGAAGACCGATAAGTGCCGGGTTGAATCTGCCCATGAAACGCCATCTCTCGTACATTTTTCAACCGGCGCCGGGACGCGCCACGAAGCCAGAGCGTAGCGCATTTCCCCCCGGGCCGGCGCCACCGTCTGGCACTGGCCCGGCGCCCCATTCCTGCGTACACTTGCCGCATGCTACGCATCGACAATCTCAGCAAACGCTACGGCGACCTTATCGTCTTCCAGGGGCTCACACACGCGTTTGCGCCGGGCTGCGTGGCGCTGTGCGAAGAAGACAGCACCGGAAAATCCAGCTTGCTCGGCATCATTGCGGGCGCCCTCGCGCCCGACGCTGGAGACGTGCGCATCGACGGCCATTCGCTGCGTGACGCGCCGCGGCAGGCACAGGCGCGGCTGGCCTTTGTTCCCGACAACTGCATGGCGTTTCCCGAGCAGACGGGGCGCGGCCTGCTGGAACAGGCAGCCCAGGCCAAGAACGTTCCCCTGGACGACTCCGTGCTGGACCTGGCCCGCCGGCTGGGGCTTGAGCCGCATCTGGACAAGCGTTTCGAACAGATGTCGACGGGCACGCGCCGCAAGGTCTATCTGACGGCCGCCGCGCTGGGCGACCCCGCGGTCGTCGTCGCCGACGGCCCCAGCAATGGGCTCGACGCGCAGGCGCGCGGCGTGTTGGCTGACGTGTTCAAGACGTGGGCGCGCGATCGCGTGGTGCTGTTTGCCAGCCACGACCCGGAACTCGTACAGGCGTGCGGCGCCACGACCGTCAACGTGGCCGACCTGCGCTGAGCGCCGCGCCCAGTGGCGCACTCAGAACCGGATCGTCAGCCCCGCGATCGGTCCCTGCAGCACCACGTCGTACTTGAAGCCGTTGCGCTCGTAGTCCACGCCCATCGCCCGGTAACCGACCGTGGCCGAGATCGACTTGTTGAAGTTGTAGCCAACCCCAAGACCCAGGTCCCAGTCCGCCTGCGCCCCGCCGGCCCCGATCATGCCCCAGCCCGTCAGGTAGGCTTTGGAATGGAAGTTGTAGGTGCCGCGAACCCCCACCATGGCGTCAACCCACGTGGCGCTGTCGCTGTACTTTCTGGTGTCCCCGAGCCGGCCCTTGAACCGAAGGTCGGTGTCCACCGACCACACCCGCAAACCCCCGACCACGTCCAGGCTGTGCTCCGACCTGTCGAGCACCGAATAGCCCGCGCCGATCATGCCGGTGAACGACTCGTTCTTTACGTCCGCACTGGTGGCCAGGAGGCCCTGGGGCGTATCGCCTTGCGCGCCGACCTTCACGTACAGCAGGTCGCCGAAGATGCTGTATCGGCCCTTGCGCGCGTCGCCCATCAGCATGGCCGCAAAATCCAGGTTGTCGAAAATCTTGTCGAAGCTCGCATCGAAGTCGACCGCGGGCAGGCGCCCGTGCGTGATCTTTCCAGACAGTGCCGGCGCCCACAAATAGGGCGACACCGAAAACTTCCATTCGTCGGAATACGCCGCATCGACGGCAGGCGCGGGCGGCGCCTCTGCCGCGATCGCGGTCCCGGCATGAAGCACCCCACATGCCACCCAGACACTGATGTGCAGTCTCATCGCGAATCCTCCGGCCCGAAGGCGTATCCAGACATGAGGGCCGCGCCCCCGGATAGTGCGGGGCGCGGCCTGCCGCCATAACCGCGTCAGCTCACCCGCCGCACCGGCGGAACGGTCCACGAGCCATTGATGATGGACGGGTCGCTTTCGTTGGGCCAATACAGGCGCATCATCAGGATGAACTTGCCCTTGGGCGCCGGCAGCCAGTTCGACTCCAGCTCCGGCCCCGGTGATTCGTTCTGGATCAGCAGATCGATAGACCCATCGGGTTTGCGCTTGAGCGGCTGGCGTTCGCTGATGGAATAGCGGTTCAGCGGATTGTCGATGAAGAAGTAGTTCTGGTCGTACATGGTCAGCGACCAGAACCCCGACACCGGCGGCGTGAGCCCCTTCTTGAAGGTCAGCACGTACTTTTCCGATCCGTTGTACTCGCGCAGGATCGCGCCGTTGGCAGACCGCAGCGAAGTCGGATAGACCGCGTCCTGCGGCCGGTTGGCGCCCAGCCCGATCGCGGTGATCAGCGCGCGCTGCAGATAGTTGGTGCCGTAGATCCCGGCCTTGGTCGTAAAGCCCCACCCGTCGATATGCTGGATATCGCCGTCGCTGGACCGGAAATGCGCCATGATGCGCGCAAAGCCCGTCTCCGGCACGTGTTTGGCAAAATCAGGGGGCAGTTTCGATTTGTCGAAATCCTGGCCCGGCACGATGCCGATCGTCGCCAGCTTCTCGACCATGGGCGCATCCGCCACGGTGGGCGGATTGCGCTTGAGCAGTTCGGCGAACAGCGTGAAGTACGCGTTGGCATCCATGTTGTTGACCTGGTCGCGCACCGACATCTTCATGTCGATCGCCGGATCGACCTTGCCCTGCGGCGCCTTCCAATCCTTGCCCCAGCCGCTGAGCGGCGCGATTTTCACCTGATCCTGCAGCTTGTGCACTTCGGCATAGTCCTCGGGCGTGCCGGTGCAATAGACGCGGCCCAGCATCCAGACGATGCTGGTTGGCGACTTGTATTGCTTCATGCCCTGCGGCACGGTGCCCTCCCAGCCCGGCCCCGTCACCACGAACGTCTGCGCGCCGGTGCCCGTCGTGCGCTTGCCGGGAACATCGAACACGGTGGTCCAGCCGTCCAGCAGCGGAAACAGCGCATAACGGCCGTTCAGGTCGGGCAGGCTGACAACCCAGGGTTCATCGCCCACGTCGAAGAACGCGGTCGTGTACAAGGTGTCGGCATTGGGCGCCGTCACGTCGCGGAATTTGGCATCGGGATATTGGCGCAACTTGATGAGCTGCCCCATCGGGGCGCGCGTGCCTTTCGGCTCCGCGACGTTGGTGACCACGCGGCGGGTCATCTCCATGGTCACGAGCGGGTAGGCATAGATGTAGGCTTCGGTGGCCACGGCAAAACGGTCGTCGGCTTCCGGCAGGTTTGCCACCAGCCCTTCCGAGGCGGCTGCCGAGGCCCGGAACGCGGGCCCCAGCGATCCGGCTGCCAACAGGGCCAGTCCTCCGGCATTCAGTTTGCGGCGAGTTAGCTTCATTGTTATCGCTCCAATGGATGTATTTGGCGAAGTTCACTAAGGGGACTTCCAACATGCACGACGACGTTTTTTGCGAGCTAATGCGCAATCGGTGTTGATTTGGCGGGGCACGCTCCGTGAATCAGGACGGCAGGAGATGGCGGCAACGCGCCAGGGGCAGAACCGGGCGGTTGCCGTGCGCGGAACGAATCGGGAAAGCCGGGATGCGAGCGAATGCGCGAGTGGCAGGGACAGGATGGTGGACTTTCATGCATCAACTCCAGGACGAAAACAGGAGGAAACACACTACTGAAAGACTTCGGCTCGCGACCATCCATTCGGCCTTCGCGCAGCGGCGAATCGGCCCTGGTCAATCTATGCGCAGTTATTAGCCCGCTCAAGTAGCCGGAATAACTACGACCATACGACATTGGTAGCAATCCGTCGCGCGCGCAGGCACGGCCATCGCATCCGCGCCACATTTATTCGGGGCCAAATGGTCAAGAACCTGGATGCGGGTTAGTTTTAGTGTCTGCCAACCCGGTTCAAAAGGAGCGCTGCCATGCACACGCACTACAAGAAGCGGTCGACCGAACTGGTCGCAATCGGGTCTGACGGCACCACCTACATCATTGAGCGGCGCAGCAAGGCGCTGCCGTGCGACGACGGAGAGCAGGCATTCTTCTATTGCTGCGTGCAGGACGGAAGACCCGTCTCGTGGCTGGGAGAAAGCCGCTATGCGCTGCCGGACGGCACGGAGCTGCGCGCCATCGCGTGCCGCCTCGCGGACGCGCCACCGGCGCCGTGAGTCTGCCGGGCGGGATCGCTGTGCGTAATGCGCCCTACTTTCCCTTGCCCAGCGACAGCGGCACGCCCCACACCGGGTCCTGCATCCCCTGCTTGCGCAACGGCGTGATCTGCATCGGCTTGAGCTTGCCCAGCAATTCCCGTTGCGCGTCGGTAAGGTTCGTGCGCTGCGCAAAGTATTTCTGCGCAAAGTCCATTGGCGCCGGCCACCTGTACACCGTGAAGTCTTCCAGCGGACACTCGATCATCTTTGGATCGACCGCGCGGCAGGCGGACTGCTTGAACTTGTAGCTGGGCGTCTTCATGTGCATGCGCTGGCTCAGCACCAGATCGCCACCCTTGAGCGTAAAGCTGGCCAGCGCCAGCTTGGGCACCAGGCGCGACTGCACCTTGATGGCCGGGATATCGCGCGACGTGGTGTCTTCGTAGTAACCGGCACGCGATCCCGGCGTGGTCTCTGTGACCTGCTGTTCGCCCCAGCTCACGCAGGCGCCCGATGCGCGGTGCACGGCCGTGCAGACCTTCTCGGTCCTGGTCTGGGTGCCCGTCGTCCCTTCGTGCCAGTTGGTCTCCTTGTAGAACTCGCGATACAGCTCTGGCGACAGATACGTGGTGCCGTTGGCGCCGCGACCCGAACCCACCGGCCCGGCGGCCGCGCCAATATCGTCCAGCTTGGCATTGAGCTTGTAATCGTCGCCGCCTGTGAGCAGATATTTGCCCGGCGGCAGGATATGCACCTCGAAGGCCTTGAACAGGTAGGTCGTGTCCTTGTCCCGTTGCAGCGAGTTGTTCTGGAACTTGCGGCCGAATGTGATGCGCGGATCGGGCTCGAACATCCAGACGGTATTGCCGGTCCACGTCGTCATCTGCATGGCGTCCTTCAGCGTGGCGTGCGGCATCAGGTCCGCCACCAGCACCACGGCCATGTCCGCCTTCATCGCCTCGCCGATCAGATCGACCAATTTCCCATAACGCTTGTCGTCCGCGGTGCCCTCGCCGTTCGAATCCGGAATCGTGACGCAGCCCGACAGGGTCAGGGCAAGCGTCAGGGCAGAGAAGGCAAGTCGCGGGCGCGGCAGGGACATGGGATCGATCCTTTACGGCAAAGTCGGATGAACGAGCGCGCATCCTACTGGCTCACAAACAGATCGCAACAACGGGATTGCCGGCGGAAACAGGTCGGCACCGCGTGACGCGAGCATTGCCTGCCGTGCACCGCAGGTCGGCCGTACATGAACGCGATCGAAAGCCAGCAACGGCGCGGCGTCTCGCGGACGTGCGATGGCGGGGCGTGATCGCGGCGGGCGCGCACCTTCGTAATTTATTGTTGCGATTGTTTCGCATCCAAGTCGCGGACCGTAGCCCGTCCACGACCTGCGGCGCATCAATGCTACGGTACGGCGTGATACAGCTTGAACAAGTGGACTGACATGAACGAATTCAACACGATCGGAATCATCGGCGGCACGGGCTGGCTTGGCCGCTCGATCGCGGCAGCCCTCCTGGACATCGGCTTTCTGCCGGGACACGCGCTGACGATTTCCGGCCGCTCAGCAACACCAAAGGACATTCCCGCTCCACTGGCCGCGGCGCACTACACGTCGGACAACCAGTCGCTGGTGCAGCGTAGCGACGTCATCATTTTGTCGGTCAGGCCCGAAGACCTGCACGCCGTGCAGATCGATGCGGGAAGCAAGCTGCTCATCTCCCTGGTTGCGGGCGCGTCGATGCAGGAAATCGAAACCCATACCGGCAGCACGAGAACCATCCGCGCCATGCCGAACGCCGCACTGGAAATCCGGCGTTCCTACACGCCGTGGTTCGCCAACGCGCAGGTGGACGCTGCCGCAAAATCCTTCGTGCAGCGTCTCTTCGAGGCGTGCGGCGAAGCGGACGAAGTCGGCAGCGAGTCGGACCTCAACTACCTGACCGCCTTGTCCGGAACCGGCCCCGCCTACCCCGCCCTGCTTGCGCAGGCACTGCACCGGCACGCCATCGCCCAAGGGCTGCCCGACCGCATCGCCCGGCGCGCGGTTCAAGGCGTGGTCGTCGGCGCCAGCCAGCTCATGTCCGCGGATCGGGGCTTTGAAGACCTGCTTGCCGCGCTGCGCGCTTACCGCGGCGTAAGCGCGGCCGGCATCGACGGCATGCTGGCCGCAGGGTTTGAAGAAAGCGTGAACGCAGGGCTGCAGCAAGCGGCAGCGACGGCAAACTCCGCGCTGGCCACGGCGACACGTCCAGACGGCAAGCGCTGAACGATGTGAGTCGCGCAGTGACCAGGACAGCCTCCGACCCGCGTTATGCCGCGGCCAGCGCCCGCGGCAGGTCCGTGCCGTAATCGTCGTGGGCATACACCATCGCCGGCAGCGGCGACACGCCACGCCCGCCGCGTGCCCAAAGTGTTTCTATCCATTCCGCGGCCGCGTCCGCAATGGCGTCCTGCACGCAGAACGGCGGCTCGCTGGAAAACATCGGCACGGGCGGGACCAGTCCGTCTTCGCCGTGCACCACGTCAAAAAGCTCGCGATATCCGTCGATGGCCTTGTTGAGCACATAGAGATCCGGCCCTTCCAGGCCGATCATCACCGAAAAGGCGCCCTCGCCGCCCTGATCGGGAAAGATGCCGAATTGGATCTCGCGCGCCTTTTCGGGCAATCGCGCGAACAGGCCCGCAAGCTTGTCCAGCGCGACCTCGGTGTGCGCTTCCAGCACGCGGCACAGCGCTTCTTGGTAGTCGTATTTGGTCATCTCGCAAGCATAGCGGATGACGGCAACGCGTCACGCCTCGAGCGGCATCCCCGCCAGCAACTTATCCAACGTCACCGGATAGTCCCGCACGCGCACGCCGGTCGCGTTGTACACCGCATTGGCAATGGCCGCCGCCACGCCGCACAGCCCCAATTCGCCCACGCCCTTGGCTTTCATGGGCGAGGACACGGGATCGTCTTCGTCCAGGAAGATGACTTCCTGGCGCGGAACGTCGGCATGAACCGGGACCTCATAGCTCGCGAGATCGTGATTGACGAAGTAGCCCAGGCGATGGTCGACCGCCAATTCCTCCATCAGCGCCGCGCCCAGGCCCATGGTCATCGCGCCGATGACCTGGCTGCGCGCCGTCTTGGGATTCAGAATCCGGCCGGCGGCGCAGACCGCCAACATGCGGCGCACGCGGGTTTCGCCGGTGGCGGCGTCCACGGCCACTTCCACGAAGTGCGCGCCAAAGGTGGACTGCTGGAATTTCTTGTCCAGGTCGCCGAATTCGATCGCGTCTTCCGCGACCAGTTCGCCGCCCGACGCCGCGCGCGTCAACGGCGCGGCGCGCCCGCTGGCGTCGGTCACCGTGCCGTCGGCGAAGACCGCGCCCTGGGCGTCGAATTCCAGACGCGCGAGGACAAGCCCTCGAAGCTCTTCACAAGCCGCGTACACGCCTGCCGTCGAGCTGTTTGCGCCCCATTGCCCCCCCGAGCCCGCCGACACGGGATAGCTTGAATCGCCCAAGCGCACGACGACGCGGGAAAGCGGCACGCCCAGCATCTCGGCGGCGGTCTGCGCAATGATGGTGTAGCTGCCCGTGCCGATGTCGGTCATGTCGGTTTCGACAATGACGCGGCCCGCCGCGTCCAGCCGCACGCGGGCGGCCGACTTGGTCACCAGGTTGTTGCGAAAGGCGCTGGCCACGCCCAGGCCAATCAGCCAGCGCCCCTCCTTGCGTGTGCCCGGTTTGGGATCGCGCTTGTCCCAGCCGAAACGGGCGGCGCCGGTCTGCAGGCATTCGACGAACCGGCGCCGCGAGAATGGCCGGGACGGATCGGTCGGGTCCACCTGCGTGTCGTTCAGAACGCGGAACTGCACCGGGTCGATATCCAGCGCCTCTGCCATCTCGTCGATGGCGATTTCCAGCGCCATCATGCCCGGCGCTTCGCCCGGCGCGCGCATGGCGTTGCCTTCGGGCAGGTCAAGCGTCATGAGGTTGAGCGCGGTGCGCTGGTTGGCGCCGGCGTACAACAGCTTGGTCTGCTGCACCGCCTCTTCGGGCTGGCCATCCGGCAGGTCGCCGGACCAGCTCTCGTGCGAAATTGCCGTCAGCCTGCCGTCGCGCCCGGCGCCCAGCCGGATGCGCTGGATCGTGGCCGGGCGGTGCGTCGTGTTGTTGATGATGAGCGGGCGCGGCAGCGCCACCTTGACCGGCCTGCCTGCCGCGCGCGC
>DALZRX010000086.1:0-11441 GCA_032015805.1 Achromobacter sp. | reverse complement strand
CGGCCAGCGGCGAAAGCGGATCGTCGGTCAGCGCCACCACGGCCACGCCGCGCTGGGCCGCCTGGCGTGCAAGCTGCACGGTGGCGGTGGGGTAGGGCGACTGCGAGATGACGATCAGCGCGTCCCCCGCGCCCAGGTTGTCGCTCTGCTCGGCCGGCGTCCCTCCCAGCCCGTCGATCAGGACGCTGTTGCGGCGCACGAGCTGATACGCGTAGCGCATCTGGAACGCAATCCCGAAGGCCGAGCGCGTCCCCAGGAAGCCGACCTGCCGCGCGTCCAGTAACGTCTGCACGGCGGCGTCGAAGGCCCCGGTCGGGTGCAGCGCGCAGACCGACGTCATGGCTTGGACCTGATAGTCGGTCAACACATCGTGGCCGGGCTCGGCCGGATCGCCCGCTGCGGCCTGCAAGGCGGCGGCGCGGTCACGCAGGCCCGGTTGCCCCGGCCCCTGGCCCGCGAGTGCCTGTTGGAACGGCTGGCGGAAATCCTCATAGCTCGCATAGCCGACCGCGCGCGCGAGCCGCAGCATCGTTGCCGGCGCCACCCCCAACGTCTGCGCCTGTCGGCGCATCGACCACAGCCCCACTTCGGCGGGATGCGCCACGACCCAATGTGCCGCGCGCTGCAATTCAGGCGGCAGTTGCTCCAGTTTTTCCTGGAGGGTGGCGACAAGGGCGGGGGGCAAAGACATGCGGCGGACGGCGGTAATGTAAAAAAACATATGATAAATAAAACATAGAGAACAAAACATATGTTTTTTATGAGTGTTTCCCCGCAGGGCCGGTCCCTTTTGGGCCCCGTGTATTCAAGGATTGCGTGCGGCAAGTCCAGTCATACTGCTGTCTTCCTCGGCAAATCGGTGTTCATTTATTTACATCGTGCCGGGCTTTTTGTTTGACTCGAATAAATCGGGCGCATATGATTCGTGTTGAAATGATTTTGCCCGAACCACCCGCAACCATGACTGACGCCGCGAATACCGAAACCACTCAGCAGTACGACCTGCGCATTTTGCGAGCCCTGCGCCGCATCACGCGCTCGATCGCGCTGCATTCGCGCCAGTTGTCCGCCGTCAGCCATATCACTGCGCCGCAATTGATGTGCCTGCGCACGGTAATCGCCAACGGCCCCATGACGGCCACGGCGATCAGCCGCGAGATGCACGTCAGTCCCAGCACGGTGGTGGGCATCCTGGACCGCCTCGAAGACAAGGCGCTGATCCGACGCGAGCGGGGTCGTGAAGACCGCCGCATCGTGTTTGTCACCGCCACCGAGGCGGGACGTGAATTGGCGCAAGGCGCGCCGTCGCCGCTGCAGAAGCACCTGGCTGACGCGCTCAATGCCTTGCCGGAATTGGAACAGGCCACCATCACCCTGTCCCTGGAGCGCATCGTGACGCTCATGGAACAGGACGGTCAGGCCGCAGCCGACACGCATGGCGACGTGTCGTCGCCCATCCTTGAAGTGCCCACGGGCGGGGCACCCCCAGAATCGGGAATCGTCGCATGAAGAAAAACGAACTGGACACCCCCACACTCTCAAGTGCCGTGGCGCCGGCAGTCAGCGCGCAGACCCATACCATGCGTCTGCCCGACCGCAAAGACGGCGCCGCGATCCACCGCCTCATCTCCGAGTGCCCGCCACTCGACCTGAATTCCCTCTACGCGTACCTGCTCCTGTGCGAGCACTTTCGCGACACCTGCGTCCTGGCCGAAAGCGCCGGAGGACGTATCAACGGTTTTATCTCCGCTTATGTGGACCCGACCCGACCTGACGTCCTGTTCGTCTGGCAGGTTGCGGTGCACGCCCGCGCTCGCGGCCATCGCCTTGGCCGCGCCATGCTTCGGGAACTCTTGCAGCGCAAGAACCTGGCGCATGTCCGCTATCTTGAAACCACGGTGGGGCCTGACAACCAGGCTTCGCGCCGCACCTTTGCCGGCTTGGCCGCCGAGGTGGGCGCCCACGTTTCCGAACAGCCGTTCTTCGACCGGCAACTGTTTGGCGGCGCGGACCATGACGACGAGATGCTCTTAAGGATAGGTCCGTTCGCTTTGCCGTCCCCGTAGGGGCGGTGCAGGCCTGACGGTCTTATCGATTTACCGGGATGGTTCGACTGTCCGGGTGCGCCTGCCGCACCTGGCGGGATCTGGCCGTCCGTCAATTTATGAGTTGAAAAGGGAGGATTAATCATGGACTTGAAGATCTTTGACCGTATGGAGTCTGAAGTGCGGGGCTACATCCGGTCGTTTCCCGTGATATTCAATCAGGCCCGGGGCTCGACGCTCACCGACGAGGATGGCGCCGAATACATCGACTTCTTCAGCGGCGCAGGCACGCTGAACTACGGCCACAACAATCCTGTTCTCAAGGAAAAGCTGTTGGAGTATGTGCAGGCGGACGGCGTCGTCCATGGCCTGGACATGGCGACCAGCGCGAAGAAGCGTTTCCTGGAGACGGTGGATCGCGTGCTGCTCAAGCCGCGCAACTGGCAATACACGCTGCAATTCACCGGCCCCACCGGCACCAACGCCGTCGAAGCCGCGCTGAAGATCGCACGCCAGGTCAAGGGCCGTCCGAATGTGATCTCGTTCACGCACGGTTTTCACGGCGTCAGCGGCGGCTCGCTGGCCGCGACCGCCAACATGAAGTTCCGTGACGCCGCCGGTTACGCGCTCGGCAATACCACGTTCATGCCCTACGACGGATATTTCGGTCCGGACGTGGACACCATGTCCTACATGGAGCGCATGCTGGAGGATCCGAGCAGCGGCATGGACAAGCCGGCCGCCGTCATCGTGGAAACGGTGCAAGGCGAAGGTGGCGTCAACGTTGCCACCCTGCGCTGGCTCAAAGAGCTGGAAAAGCTGTGCAAACGCCACGACATGCTGCTGATCGTGGACGACATCCAGGTCGGCTGCGGCCGCACGGGCACGTTCTTCAGCTTCGAGACCGCCGGCATCCGCCCGGACATCATCACGCTGTCCAAGTCGCTATCCGGATTCGGCCTGCCGATGTCGCTGGTGCTGATGAAGCCCGAGCTGGACATCTGGAAGCCGGGCGCCCACAGCGGCACTTTCCGCGGCAACAACCTGGCCTTCGTCACGGCGACGCAAGCGCTGGAAACCTATTGGACCAACGCCGCGTTCACCGCCGACATCCAGCGCAAGGAGCGCCTGGTGGGCGACTGGCTGGAAAACCTGGTCCACAGCTATCCCAACGCCGGCCTGTCGGCACGTGGCCGCGGCCTGATCCAGGGCCTCGTGTCCAACGGCAATCCGGCCCTGTCCAACCGCATCGCGCAATGCGCCTTCAAGAAGGGCGTCGTGATCGAAACCTCGGGCGCGCATGACGAAGTGCTCAAGCTGCTGCCCGCGCTGACGATCGAGGACGAGCTGTTGGCCAAGGGCCTGGATCTGATCGAGGCCAGCGTGGCCGAAGCGCTGGCCGATGAGGGGCAGTCTGCCCGCATCCTGAAATTTGGAGGAAAGCGTCAATGATCGTACGTAATGTCAAAGATGTGATCGGCACTGCCGACGAAGTCCGCACCGACACCTGGGTCAGCCGCCGCGTGCTGCTGAAGAAGGATGGCATGGGCTTTTCGTTCCACGAAACCACCATTTTCCCGGGCGGCCGCACGCACATCCACTACAAGAATCACCTTGAAGCGGTGTGGTGCATCGAGGGCGACGGTTCGATCGAGACCATTGCCGACGGCAAGAAATACGATCTGGGCCCCGGCGTCGTCTACGCGTTGAATGAAAACGACGAGCACTGGCTGTGCGGCGGCAAGGAGCCGCTGCGCGTCATCTGCGTCTTCAATCCGCCGCTGACCGGCCAGGAAGTGCATGACAAGGAAGGTGTCTATGCGCTACCCGATGCGGTCGCGGCCTGAAACAAGGAGGTTCGCATGATCTCACCCGCGCAGGATCCGTACGCCTCACGTACGGATCGAAGTTCCGCCATCATTTCCCGCCAGGATCCTGTCGTCTATGAAGATGGCAAGTACGCCAGCGCGCTGTCCAGCGAGCAGGTCGGTCAGTACGACCGCGACGGTTTCCTGCTGTTGGAAGACCTGTTCACGGAAGCCGAGGTGCGTGCGCTGTCGGCCGAGGTCGAGCGCATGACGCGCGACCCGTCCATCGTCCGCCGCGAAGAGGCCATCACCGAGCCGGGCAGCAATGCCGTGCGCTCCATCTTCCTGGTGCATGTGCTCAATCCGATGCTCGCCCGCCTGGTGCGCGATCCGCGCCTGGTCAATGTGGCGCGCCAGATCCTTGGCTCGGAGGTCTACATCCACCAGTCGCGCGCCAACATGAAGCCGGGGTTCAAGGGTAAGGAGTTCTACTGGCACTCCGACTTCGAGACCTGGCACGTCGAGGACGGCATGCCGTCGATGCGTGCGCTCAGCTGCTCGGTGCTGCTGACCGACAACAACGAGTGCAACGGCCCGCTGATGCTGGTGCCTGGGTCGCATCGCCAGTTCATCTCGTGCGTCGGCGAGACGCCGAATGACCACTACAAGCAGTCGCTCAAGAAGCAGGAATACGGCGTGCCGGATCCTGTCAGCCTGCAGCTCCTGGTGGAGCAGGGCGGCATCCGCACGATGACGGCCAAGGCAGGCTCGGTGGTGTTCTTCGACTGCAACACGATGCACGGCTCGAACAGCAACATCTCGCCGTGGCCGCGCGCCAACGTCTTCATGGTCTACAACAGCATGGAGAACACCCTGAATCCGCCCAAGTACGGGCTGACCCCGCGTCCCGAGCACATCGCGACGCGCAAGGGGTTCAAGGCGGTCACGCCGCTTGACACCTTGAAGCTGGTCGGCGGCTGAGCAACCGCCAACCCATCTGGCCCGGGCCCGTCCCGGGCTTTTTTTGTCTCTTGCGGGCGTCCCGGCGCAGCGCATTTCTTGTATTCTCTGCGGCATCCGCAACCCGTTGAGCCATCGCCGCCATGTCCGCTCGCATCCTCAGCCTGCATATCTATCCCGTCAAATCCTGCGCGGGCATCGACCTGTCCGAATCGCCCATCGACCGTGCGGGCCTGGCCAATGACCGACGCTGGATGGTGGTGGACGCGGCTGGCCAGTTCATGACCCAGCGGCAATGGCCCACCATGGCGCTGATCCGCTCGGCCCTGACCAACGACGTGCTGCGGCTATCGGCGCCCGGCATGACGGACCTGGAGGTCGCGCTGGACGGATCGGGCCTGGAAGGCGAGGCGCACCCGGTGGGTGTGTGGAGCGACACCACGACCGCCCGGCGCGAAAGCGCGGCCGCCGCCGAATGGCTGTCCGCATTTCTACAGACGCCGTGCCGCCTGCTCAAGGTGGACGCCGCGGCTCGCCGCGATGCCAAGCCCGACTGGGTGTCGCGCTGGACCAGCGCGCATCCCGACCTGGCCGACGATTTTGTCGGCGAGCACTGCTTTGGCTTCGCCGACGGTTTTCCGCTGCTGATTGCCAACCAGGCTTCGCTGGACGACCTGAACGCGCGCCTGGAAGCCAAGGGGGCCCGCCCGGTGCCCATGGACCGGTTCCGTCCCAACATCGTGGTCGAAGGAGAATGGGAGGCCTTCGAAGAAGACCATACCGCCATGATCACCACGGCGGGGGTGCGGATGGCGTTCGTCAAACCGTGCACCCGTTGCTCGATTCCAGACATCGACCAGCGCACGGCCACGCAATACGAAGAGCCGGGCCGCACGCTGGCGGGCTATCGCAATCTGGATATCGGCGTGGTGTTCGGCCAGAACGCCATCGTGGATGCGCCGGATGGCGCACGGCTGAAAGTGGGCGACGCGGTCGAGATCGAACTGGATTTCTGACGCGCCACCCGGCCAGGCCTTATGGCGAGGACAGCTTCAGGCCAACCAGACCGAGCACAATGAACGCGACGCTGGCGATGCGCAGCCAGCTTGCGGATTCCCCGAAGAGCACGATGCCGGCCACAAATGCGCCGACCGTGCCGATGCCGACCCACACGGCGTACGCCGTGCCGAGCGGCAGGGTCTTCATGGCCAGGGCCAGCAGCCAGAAACTGATGATCATGCCGCCCGCGGTGACGACGGACGGCCACAGCCGGGTGAATCCGTGGGTGTATTTCAGGCCGACGGCCCAGACGATTTCGAATAGGCCAGCCAGTACCAGGATGATCCAGGTCATACACGACTCCAAAAATTGCATTGCCGGCAAGGTGCCAGCATAAATGGGGTCGTCCCCGGAAAAGGCGCCAGCCGTTTGACTGTGCGTAGCAACGGGCCGTCCCGTTGCGGCAAAAATTATAGAATACCGGCTTTCGACGGCAAATCCGGATGCCGGGCATCAACCTTGCAACACTTCGCGTACCGGGCCGCGAAACCAGGAAATTTCTTTATGCAACGCATCATGCTGCGGGCAAAGCTGCACCGCGTCACGGTCACCGAAGCCGACCTTCACTACGAAGGGTCTTGTGGCATCGACGAAGACCTCCTCGACGCTGCCGGCATGCGCGAGTTCGAACGCATCGAACTCTACAACGTGACGAACGGCGAACGCTTCGACACCTACATCATCAAGGCCGCACGCGGAAGCGGCGCCATCTCGCTGAACGGCGCGGCCGCGCGCCGGGCCCAGGTGGGCGACCTGCTGATCATCTGCACGTACGGTCCCATGTCCGAAGAAGATTCGGCCACACACAAGCCCCAGGTGGTGCTGGTGGACGACGCAAACCGCGTCAAGGAAATCCGCAAGTTCCCGGCATGACGCCGGGCCGGGCGGAGCGCCATCCCGGCTTGGCCGGATAGCGCTTCGTCGCCTCTGAACCGTTTCATCATGAGCTTCCAGGTCATCATCCAACCCAGCAAGCATCAATTCCCGGTCGAGCCCGGCCAGACCGTGCTCGACGCCGCGCTGGCGGCGGGCATCGTCCTGCCCTATAGCTGTCGCAACGGCGCGTGCTCCACCTGCAAGGGCAAAGTGGTGTCCGGGGAGTACGACGCGGGCCAGTACCCCGCGCAAATCCTGTCGCCCGAGGAGCTGGCGGACGGCTACACGCTGTTCTGCCAGGCCCGGCCCGAATCCGACCTCGTCGTGGAGTCCACCGAGGTCCGGCTGGCAAGCGACATCCAGATCCGCAAGCTGCCGTCGCGTGTGCAGACCATGGAGCGCGTGGCGCCGGACGTCACGGTCCTCAAGCTGCAACTGCCGGCGTCCGAGCAATTCCGCTACTACGCCGGCCAATACGTTGAAATCATCCTGAAGGACGGCCGCCGCCGCAGCTATTCGATGGCCGGCGCGCCGCACACCGGCAGCCCGCTTGAACTGCACATCCGGCACATGCCGGGCGGCCTTTTCACCGATCACGTGTTCGGCGCCGGCGATACGCAGATGAAGGAACGCGAGATCCTGCGCCTGGAAGGGCCTTTCGGATCGTTCTTCCTGCGCGAAGACAGCGACAAGCCCATCGTCCTGCTGGCCAGCGGCACGGGGTTCGCGCCGGTCAAGGCGATCGTCGAACACATGATCCACAAGAACATCAACCGCCCCGTGACGCTGTACTGGGGCGGGCGTCGTCCGCAGGATCTCTATATGGACGCGCTGGCGCAGTCCTGGTCCGCCCAACTGCCCAACGTCAGCTACGTGCCGGTGGTGTCCAACGCCCTCCAGGAAGACAACTGGACCGGCCGCACCGGCTTCGTGCACGAAGCCGTCATGCAGGACATTGCAGACCTGTCCGGGCACCAGGTCTATGCCTGCGGCACGCCGCTCATGGTAGATGCGGCGCGCCGCGAGTTCAGCGCCCAGAACGGCCTGCCGGCGGAAGAGTTCTACGCGGACGCCTTCACGTCCGAGGCCGATCTGGCGAAAGCCGGGTCGTAAGTAATAACTTTTTTATTACTTAGGCGGCTGCAAAACGGCAAGGTAAACTGCTTTGGCAGCGGCTTGCCGGGGCACGCGGACATCGGGTCCGCGGACAAAACCGGCTTGCAAGGAGCGATGCGGGCATGAAAGTAGCGGTATTGGGTAGCGGCATTATCGGCATCTCCAGCGCCTGGTGGCTCAGCCAGGCGGGTCATGACGTCGTAGTCATAGACCGCTGCACCGGTCCCGCCCAGGAAACCAGCCTCGCCAATGGCGCGCAGATTTCCGTCTCCTATGCCGAACCCTGGGCCAATCCCCAGGCGCCGCTGAAGCTGCTCAAGTGGATGTTCCGCGACGACGCACCGCTGCTGTTCCGTCCGCAACTGGACTGGCGGCAGTGGATGTGGGGCCTGGCATTCCTGCGTGAATGCCTGCCCGGCCGGCTCGCTCCCAACATCCGCGCCATGGTCCGCATGGCTGAATACAGCCGCGCCACGCTGCGCAGCATGCGTGCCGAGCTCGGCATCCAGTACGACCACCTCGAGCGCGGCATCCTGAATTTCTACCGCGATCCCCACGAATTCGAAAACTCGCAGCGCGCTGCCGGGCTGATGCGCGACTTCGGCGTTGAACGCCGCGTCGTGACCGCCGATGAAGTCGTCGCCATTGAGCCCGCGCTGGCGCCCCATCGCGCCACCATCGTCGGCGGCGACTACACGCCCGAGGACGAAAGCGGGGACGTGCACCTATTTACCGTCGCGCTGGCCCAGCTCTGCGAGCGCGCGGGTGTCGAGTTCCGCTACAGCACGCGCGCGACCCGGCTGCTGACCCTGGGCGGCGCGGTCACAGGCGTCGAACTCATCGAGCCCGACGGCCGCTATGCAACCCTGTCGGCCGACGCCTATGTTGTCGCCATGGGCAGCTTCAGCCCCGCCATGCTGCGGCCGCTGGGCATTCCGTGCAACGTGTATCCGGCCAAGGGCTACTCGGCCACGTTCCCGGTGCTGAATCCGGGTGCGACCCCCACTGTCAGCCTCACCGACAGCAGCCACAAGATTGTCTTCTCGCGCCTGGGCGACCGGCTGCGCATGGCGGGCACGGCGGAACTGTCCGGCTATTCCCGCAGTCTCAACACCGGGCGTTGCGAGGCCTTGACCCGCCTCGCCAAAGAACTCTTCCCCGACGCGCTCGATTTCGAGCGCGTCAGTTATTGGTCGGGCTTGCGTCCGTCCACTCCTTCTAACGTGCCCATCATCGGGCGCAGCCGCATTCCGAATTTGTATATCAATACAGGACACGGTACGCTTGGCTGGACGATGGGCGTTGGCTCGGGCCGGGCATTGGCCGATCTGCTCAGTGGGCGGCGGCCGGAACCGGAATTCCCTTTTCTTGGTCTGTGAACCTATGAAGAAACTGCAATTGGCGGGCGTTGCCCGCGCGATGTTCGCCAGCCGGCGTGCATGGGTGTTTGGCGCCGCGATGGCGATGGCCGGCGTGGCAAACGCCGCCCCCGTCGAAATCCAGGTGTGGCACACCCTTACGGATGCAAACAAGGCCGAGTTCGAAAAGCTCGCCAAGCAATACAACAAGGAACAGGACGACGTCAAAGTGACGCTGCGCGGCTTTGCGTCGCCGACCGCCCTGGAGCAAGAAGCGGTGTCCGCGGTCAAGGCCAAGAAGGGTCCGAACCTGCTGCAACTGTCCGACAACCATTCCCCCGATGTCGTGGCCCAGCACAAGGCTGTGCTGCCCCTGTACGAGCTGCTGGCCAAGTACCCGATCAAGGACCTGAACTGGTTCATTCCGGCGACCAGCAGCTTTACCCGCGACAGCAAGGGCCGCCTGCTTGCCTTCCCCTGGATGGCCGAAGTGCCGGTGATGTTCTACAACACCGCCGCCTACAAGAAGGCCGGCCTCGATCCCAACAAGCCGGCTCGCACCTGGACCGCACTCCAGGCTGAACTGCTGAAGCTGCGCGACGTGGCCGACATCGATTGCCCCTACGCGTCCAGCGACCAGGTCGCGGTCCACCTCGAGAACCTGGCGCCCATCAACAACCAGCAGTTCACCAGCAACAACAACGGCCTGGACGCGGTTACCAAGAAGTCCGCGGCAGCCGCCATGCAGTTCGACACGCTGTACATGCGCCATATCTCGCTGATGGTCAGCTGGAAGCGCTCGCTGCTGTTCACGGCGTACTCCGGCGACAACGCCAACGACAAGCTGTTCGCCAAGGGCGAATGCGCCGTGCTGACGGCCAACTCCGGCGCTTTCGGTCAGTTCCTGGCCACCAAGTCGCTGTCCTTCGGCGTCTCCCCGTTGCCTTACTACGAGCAAGCCACCAAGGAGGGCGGCAAGCCCTTCGTCAGTGGTTCGGCGCTGTGGGCCCTGGAAGGCCATCCGCAGGCTCAGGAAAAGGCCACCGCGCAATTCCTGGCGTGGCTTTCCAAGCCGGTCGTCGCCGCCGAATGGCACCAGCGCACGGGCTACCTGCCGCTGACGGAAGCCGCCTTCCGCGCCTCCGACGTGTCGTTCTACAGCCGCATTCCGGGCGCGCAGGCTTTCGTCGCCTCGATGAGCGCCAAGCCCGTCCAGAACAGCCGCGGCTTCCGCATGGCCAACTACGAGCGCATCGAACCCGTGCTGAACAAGGAACTCACCGACGCCTTCGATGGCAAGGTGCCGCCCGTCGCCGCACTGAACAACGCCGCAGCGCAAGCGCGCAGCATCGCCGCCCAGCGCTGACCGCTTCGCGCGGCGCCGCCCTGGCGGACGCTGCGCGATGCAAGGAACAGC
The DNA here is from genome assembly GCA_032015805.1 of Achromobacter sp. Taxonomy (GTDB): domain Bacteria; phylum Pseudomonadota; class Gammaproteobacteria; order Burkholderiales; family Burkholderiaceae_B; genus Achromobacter. The sequence continues at coordinate 802 of DALZRX010000086.1, read as the reverse complement.
CCTGTCTTCGGACCGGGCTTTTTTTTGTTCCTCGCTGCGTTGCGCGCAGTGATGGATGAAACCATCCATGCGTACATGCCAGTCTGGCGGCGCCACCGGCGCTCGGCCACCATGCCGCTCATGCGTGTCGCTTCCGATGCGCCTTTTGCTCGCGGTGAGGCATGGTACGAATCTTCTTCCTGACGGCCGGGCTGTCTTGTCTCGGCGCATGCACGTGGTCGGGCCCTGGTCCGGGCGGATCCTCCTGGCAGACGCCCAGTCCGTCCAGGCAGGGGTTCCGCTTCGACTGGCAACTGTCCGGCGATCCCGCCGTCGCGCCTTTGCAGGTCTTCGACGACGGGCGCGAGACCTGGCTGCAATTCCTGCCGGGTCAGCCGTTGCCGGCCATCTTTGGCGCCGGCGCTGGCGGTGAGCATCCCTTGCCGTATGTGCGGCGTGATCCTTACGTCGTGGTCGCGGGCACGTGGAAAGGCCTGTCATTTCGCGGCGGCAGACTGACGGCGTGGGCGCAGCGTGCGGGTGCCGACCCGGCCGTTCCAGCGCACCCGTCCGGGTCCGATGCCCGTCTGGCGCCGTCAACAAGCGTTTCCGCAAACGCATCGCAGCGCCTGCAGCCTGATGACGCCGGCGCGCCCGCTGCCCTCGCGGTTGAAACGTCTGCACCGGGTGCCGGGGCGGTCATCGTCGACGCGCCGACTCGCCGTGCTGCACAGGGCGCAACCGTGCCCGCCATCCCGGACGTCGCCACATCCAATGACGCGCTCGTTGCCGCGCAGGCCACCCCTTTCCGCGCGGCGCCGCC
>DALZRX010000085.1:10096-11444 GCA_032015805.1 Achromobacter sp. | reverse complement strand
GGCATGCTTCACTTGGCGCGAACGCTGGGTCATAAGCTGGAATTCCGTTCTTGTAATCGAATTACGGGCCTGGGCCCATTCGCGCCATTTGCAGCGCAAAAAAGAGCCTCAATTCACCCGAAAAGTGTAATGGATGGCGCGCATTTCACAAACCTGAACGGGGCGCGAGCGTTGGCCGGCGGGCACATGCGACCGGGTTTGCCGGCCGCGCCACAAAAAAACAAGGGCACCCGAAGGTGCCCTGACTGCATCTTGCGCAAACGGGGCGGCTCAGAAAAGCCGCCCGGCACGGCATCAGGCTTCGTTCAGCGCGATGCGCAGCATGCGGCGCAGGGGCTCGGCGGCGCCCCACAGCAGTTGATCGCCCACCGTGAAGGCGCCCAGGTATTGCGAGCCCATCGACAGCTTGCGCAGGCGGCCCACCGGGATGTCCAGCGTGCCGGTGACGGCGACGGGCGTCAGCGCGGAAACGGTGGCTTCCTTGGTGTTGGGAACGACCTTTGCCCACTGCGTGCCCTGCGCGATGAGGGCTTCGATCTCATCCAGGGGCACATCGCGCTTGAGCTTGATGGTCAGCGCCTGGCTGTGGCAACGCATGGCGCCGATGCGCACGCACAGGCCGTCGATCGGGGTGGGAGCCGTGCCGAAGGCGGCGCCGCGGCCGAGGATCTTGTTGGTCTCGACTTCGGCCTTCCACTCTTCCTTGGACATCCCGTTGCCCAGGTCCTTGTCGATCCAGGGAATCAGGTTGCCGCCGAGCGGCACGCCAAAGTGTTCGTGGGGCAGCGCATCGTCCTTCTGCTTGGCCAGCACGCCGCGGTCGATTTCCAGGATGGCCGAGGCGGGGTCGTCGAGCAGGGACTTGACCGACTGGTTGATCTCGCCGAACTGGGTCAGCAGTTCACGCATGTGCTGCGCGCCGCCGCCCGATGCGGCCTGGTAGGTCATGGAGGTCATCCATTCCACCAGGTCGTTGTTGAACAGGCCGGCCAGGCCCATCAGCATGCAGCTGACGGTGCAGTTGCCGCCGATGAAGTTGCGCACGCCGCGCTTCAAGGCCGCGTCGATCACCGGGCGGTTGACCGGATCCAGCACGATGATGGCGTCGTCTGCCATGCGCAGGGTGCTGGCCGCGTCGATCCAGATGCCGTTCCAGCCCGCGCCGCGCAGCTTGGGATAGACCTCGGAGGTGTAGTCGCCGCCTTGCGCCGTGACGATGATCGGCAGTTTTTTCAGAGCGTCGATGTTGTAGGCGTCTTGCAGCGGGCCCGCGCCAGTCGCCCAAGTGGGCGCAGCGCCGCCAGCGTTGCTGGTGGAGAAAAACACCGGTTCGATCAGTGCGAAGTCG
>DALZRX010000085.1:0-10086 GCA_032015805.1 Achromobacter sp. | reverse complement strand
CCGCGCCAGCCGACAAGGCCTACTGCTTGATTCATTTCAATCGCTCTTTAAAGGGGGTGACAAGATGAGGAGGGGAAAAATCGTGCAATTCAACAATTTATCAGAATGCACGGAGGGATGTTGCACTGCAGCTCGAAAAAAACGGGGCCGCAAGCACGGAAGGCACGCACGGCGCGCGGCGGCAACACCGCGCGCGAGGCATCTCAAAACACGGAGGCCGCCCGCTGGGCGGCCCCTCTATATATAGAAGGCGCGCGCCGGCGCGCCCCTGCATCTGATGTCAGGCCAAGGCCTTCAAAACCGCGTCGCCCATGCCGGCCGTGCTGACCTTCGTCGTGCCGGCCTCGAAGATGTCGGCGGTGCGCAGGCCGCTGGCCAGCACGTTGCGCACGGCTGCTTCGATGCGATCCGCCTGCGGCGCGAGGTTCAACGAGTAGCGCAGCAGCATGGCGGCCGACAGGATCGTCGCCAGCGGGTTGGCGATGCCCTGCCCCGCGATGTCCGGCGCCGAACCGTGGCTGGGTTCATACAGGCCCTGGCCGCTGGAATTGAGCGAAGCCGAGGGCAGCATGCCGATCGAACCGGTCAGCATGGCGGCTTCATCCGACAGGATGTCCCCGAACAGGTTGCCGGTGACGATGACGTCGAACTGGCGCGGGTTGCGCACCAACTGCATGGCCGCATTGTCGACGTACATGTGCGACAGCTCAACGTCCGGGTACTCGCGCGCCACTTCGATCACGATATCGCGCCAGAACTGCGAGGTCTCGAGCACGTTGGCCTTGTCGACGCTGCACAGCTTCTTGTTGCGCTTCTGCGCGGATTCGAAGCCGATGCGCGCGATGCGGCGCACTTCGGATTCGGCGTAGCGCATGGTGTCGTAGCCTTCGCGCTCGCCGCTGAAGGCGCCGTCCGGCGACGAACGCACGCCGCGCGGCGTACCGAAATAGATGTCGCCAGTGAGCTCACGGATGATCAGGATATCCAGGCCGGACACGATTTCCGGCTTGAGCGACGAGGCGCTGGCCAGCTCCGGATAGAGGATGGCCGGGCGCAGATTGGCGAACAGGCCGAGCGCCTTGCGCAGGCCCAGGATGGCCTGTTCCGGACGGAACTCGCGCGGCAGGCTGTCGTACTTCCAGTCGCCGACCGCGCCAAACAGCACGGCATGCGATTCCTTGGCCAGGTTCAGCGTGGCGGGCGGCAGCGGGTGTTCGAACTGGTCGAACGCCGCGCCGCCAACCGGCGCCTGCTTGATATCGAAGGGCACATCCAGCGCCTTCAGGACGCGCACGGCCTGTTCGACGATTTCGGGGCCGATGCCGTCACCCGGCAAGACTGCGATGTTGTGGGTCATTGAATAGCGATCCTGTGTCGATGGTTTGATCAGGCGATGGGGCGGCTTTCCAGCCACGGATGACGGGCCAGACGCTCGGCCTCGAAGGCGCGGATCTTGTCCGAATGGCGCAGCGTCAGGCCAATGTCGTCGAAGCCGTTCAGCAGGCAATACTTGCGGAAGGGTTCGATGTCGAAACCCATGGCGCGGCCGTCCGCGGCGATCACGACCTGGCGGTCCAGATCGATGTTCAGCTTGTAGTTCGGGAACGCCTTCACTTCGTCGAACAGGCGCGCCACTTCCAGCTCGGACAGCACGATCGGCAAGAGGCCGTTCTTGAAGCTGTTGTTGAAGAAGATGTCGGCGTACGACGGCGCGATGATGGCGCGGAATCCGAACTGCGTCAGCGCCCAGGGCGCGTGCTCGCGGCTGGAACCGCAACCGAAGTTCTTGCGGGCCAGCAGGATCGAGGCGCCCTGATAGCGCGGCTGGTTCAGCACGAAGTCCGGATTGAGCGGACGCTTGCTGTTGTCCATGCCCGGTTCGCCGTGGTCCAGGTACCGCAGCTCGTCAAACAGGTTGGGGCCGAAACCCGTGCGCTGGATGGACTTGAGGAACTGCTTGGGGATGATGAGGTCCGTGTCGACGTTTTCGCGGTCGAGCGGCGCCACCAGGCCTTCATGAGTGGTAAATGCTTGCATGTTGTCTACTCGGTGCTTGACGCTTAACGGAACGTGCGGACGTCGACGAAATGGCCGGCGACGGCTGCGGCGGCGGCCATGGCCGGGCTGACCAGGTGCGTGCGGCCGCCCTGCCCTTGCCGGCCCTCGAAGTTGCGGTTCGAGGTCGAGGCGCAGCGTTCGCCCGGTTCGAGGCGGTCGGCGTTCATGGCCAGGCACATGGAACAGCCCGGCTCGCGCCATTCAAAGCCGGCTTCGATGAAGATCTTGTCCAGGCCTTCGCGTTCGGCCTGCTGCTTGACCAGCCCGGAGCCCGGCACCACCATTGCCTGGCGCACGTTGGACGCCACGCGCTTGCCGCGTGCCACGACGGCCGCGGCGCGCAGGTCTTCGATGCGCGAGTTCGTGCACGAGCCGATGAACACGCGGTCCACGCGGATATCGGTCAGCGGCGTGTTGGGCTTCAGTCCCATGTACTGGAGGGCGCGCTCCATGCCGCTTCGGCGCACGTCGTCTTTCTCGCGGTCGGGGTCCGGCACGCGGGAATCAACAGGAAGCACCATTTCGGGGGACGTGCCCCAGGTGACCTGCGGCTTGATGTCGCGCGCGTTGACTTCGACCACGCTGTCGAACTTGGCGCCTTCGTCGGTGTGCAGGGTCCGCCAGTACTTGACGGCCTGGTCCCAGACCACGCCCGAGGGTGCGAACGGACGGCCACGGAAGTACTCGATGGTCTTGTCATCGACCGCGACCATGCCCGAACGGGCGCCAGCTTCGATCGCCATGTTGCACACGGTCATGCGGCCTTCGACGGACAGCCCGCGAATCGTGCTGCCGGCGAATTCAATGGCGTGGCCCGTGCCGCCGGCCGTGCCGATGATGCCGATGATGTGCAGCACCACGTCCTTGGCCGTACAGCCGAAGGGCAGCTCGCCGTCGACCTTGATCAGCATGCTCTTGGCTTTCTTCATGAGCAGCGTCTGCGTAGCCAGGACGTGCTCGACCTCGGATGTGCCGATGCCGAATGCCAGCGCACCCAGCGCACCGTGCGTGCTGGTGTGCGAGTCGCCACAGACGACCGTCATGCCCGGCAAGGTCGCGCCCTGCTCCGGGCCAATGACGTGGACGATGCCCTGGCGCAGGTCGTTCATGCGGAACTCAGTGATGCCGTATTTGCCACAGTTCGCGTCCAGCGTGTCGACCTGCAGGCGCGAGATCGGATCGTCGATACCCTGCGCGCGGTTCATCGTGGGCACGTTGTGGTCGGCCACCGCCAGGTTGGCGCCGGTGCGCCACGGTTTGCGGCCAGCCAGCGTCAGCCCTTCGAACGCCTGCGGGCTGGTGACCTCGTGCAGCAGGTGGCGATCGATGTAGAGAAGACAGGTGCCGTCTGATTCCTGGTGGACGATGTGGGCGTCCCAGAGTTTGTCGTAAAGGGTTTGGGCCATGGATGCGCTCTGCAAATAGACAGTCCGACTCGAGCCTTGCGCGGCGGGTAAAAACGCTTCCCTGCCATGCGGGCTGCTGCGGCATGTGAAGGATTATGCCCAGCCACCAAACCTAGTACAAGCACACCTGATATACCAGTACTACCACTACCACGCTGGCAGCTTGCTATGCGCGACCCGAAGAGGGTGTGTCGACTTGTTGCATAGCAAGTTAATGATTCGTCGATTATGGAGTTCGATACAAATTGGTAAAGAAAATAGATACACAACTCTCAAATAGATATAATCGCCCCAAGCCTTTTCGGTGTTCGCTTCGAAATAATACGTAATAATCCGTATTATAAGAAATAAGCATAACGCTCTTTGGCTTTATTCGTGCAAATTCGAAGCAGTAGAAAGATGTTGCGCGAAATTCACCATATGGACCGCCGGCAACAATCCTCAAGAATTAACAAATCTTGACTCGCCAAAATTGACATTTACATACAACATGGCGGCCATTCAATCTCAACTTGACTCGCGAATAATCACTATGGCTTCGTTTTTGCTCAAAAGCACGACCTCGGTCCTTGCCCTTGCATTTGCCCCTGCCGTTTTTGCACAACCCGCGACACCCGCCGCCGTACCGGCCGGGCAACCGCAAGTGACGTTGAACCAGGTCGTCGAGCAGACGCTGCTCAGCAACCCCGAAATCCAGGCCAAGTACCACGACTTCCAGGCGTCCCTGGAAGGCCAGGCCGTCGCCCGCGCCGCGTACTTCCCGCAGATCAATGCGCAGGGCTACGTGGGCCGCGAATGGCGCAACAACGTGCCCGGCGTGGGTTCGCAGAGCTGGAACCGCCCGGGCTGGAGCGTCGAACTGCGCCAGTTGATTTTTGACGGCTTCCGCACCACCAATGATGTCAAGCAGGCCGGCTTTGACAAGCTGGCGCGTTTCTATGACGTTCTGGCCACCAGCGACAACACCGCTTTCACGGCCGTGCAGGCCTACATCGACCTGCAACGCTACCGCGACATGGAGCTGCTGGCACGCCAGAACTACTCGCTGCACGAGAGCACCCTCAAGCAGATCGGCGAGCGCACGGAATCGGGCGTGGGCCGGCGCGTTGACCTTGAACAGGCCGGTGGCCGCCTCTCGCTGGCACAGACCAACCTGATGACCGAAACGGCCAACCTGCTGGACGTGCAGCAGCGCTTCCAGCGCGTGACCGGCGGCCTGCCGCCGGAATCCATGCAGCCGGCCCCTGATATTGCCGACAAGCTTCCGAAGGCGCCGGGCAACTTCAACGAGTCGCTGCGCCGCAACCCCAGCTTCCTGTCCAAGCAAGCCGGGCTGCAGGCCGCCCAGGCGGGCGTTCAGTCGTCCAAGGGTGCGTTCTCGCCCAAGTTCGAGTTCGTGGCCAGCTCGGGCCGCGATCAGAACGACCCCACCCCGCAGAGCCGCGACATCCAGAGCTCCAGCGTCCAGGTCGTGATGAGTTACAACCTGTACCGCGGCGGCGCCGATTCGGCGCGGGTGCGCCAGACTGCCGCCCAGTCCTACGCCGCGCGCGACATTCGCGACTACACCTGCCGCAACGTGCAGCAGGACTTGGCCGTCGCCTGGAACAACATCACGAGCCTGAGCCAGAAGCTGCCCTTCCTGCGTGACCACGAGGTGGCCACGACCAAGGTGCGTGATGCGTACGCGCAACAGTTCCAAATCGGCCAGCGCTCTCTGCTGGACCTGCTGGACACCGAAAACGAACTGTTCGAATCGCGCCGTGCGCTGACCAATGCCATTTATGATCTGCGTCTTGCGCAGTACCGCTGGCTGGCTCTGTCCCACACCCTGCTGCCGGCGCTGTCGCTGCAACCCGCGCGCAATGAAATGCCCGAGGAAAACGGCAAGCTGGAAGTCTCGGACGAAGTGATCAAGGTCTGCAATTCGACCGTTCCGGATACCGCCCGTCTGGCTCCCGTGCGCGTGCATTACAACGAAGGCACCCTGCCGCCCACGCTGGTGCCGATGAACTCGCCTGCCGCCCGACCCTGATCGGAGCACGCCGCAAGGAGGCCCAATGGCAAACAAGGGCAATGATTTCTCGCAGTTGGACGCGGACTTTGTCCGCGTCCTGGAAGACTTGATCGACGCGTTGATTGCCAACGGCACCTTGCGGATGACTGACCTGCCTATCCAGGCACAGCAAAAGCTCACCCAGCGCAAGCAGCAGCGTGCGCGCCTCTCGGAACATCTGGACCTGTTGGATGACGAAGATGGACAAGTTATCTGAATTGGCAGCCCGGGAGTGGCGTGCTGACGCACGCGCCGCGCATGACGATCCGTTGCTGGATTGCCTGGTGGAAATCACCCGTCTGCACGGCGTCACGGCCACCGCGCAAGCCTTGTCGGCCGGCCTGCCCCTGGAAGAACACCGCCTCACGCCCGCCCTGCTGCCTCGCGCGGCAGCGCGGGCGCAGCTTTCCGCGCGCGTGGTCAAGCGCACGCTGGATGACATCACGCAGGACCTCCTGCCCGCCATCCTGCTGCTCAAGGGCGAACGCGCCTGCCTGCTGCTCAAGAAGGACGGCGGCAAGTTTGTCGTCAGCCACCCCGAACTGGGCGGCAGTTCCGTTGAGATGGACCCGGCCGAACTTGCCGCGCAATACAGCGGGCTGGTCTGCTTCGTGCGCCCGCAATTCCGCTTCGACGCGCGTGCCCCCGAAGTCGCCAAGGTGCGCGAGCGCCATTGGTTCTGGGCGGCCATCGTGGAGAACCGCCGGCTGTACCGCGACGCCCTGGTCGCGGCGCTGCTGATCAACGTGTTCGCCATGGCGATGCCGCTGTTCACCATGAACGTGTATGACCGCGTGGTGCCCAACAACGCCGTCGAAACGCTCTGGGTGCTGGCCATCGGCATCACGCTGGTGGTGATCTTCAACATGATCCTGAGCACGGCGCGGTCCCACGTGGTGGACAGCGCCAGCAAGCGGGTGGACGTGCGCCTGTCCGCACAGATCATGGAGCGCGTGCTGGACCTGCGCCTGGAAGGCCGTCCGGTTTCGGTGGGTTCCTTCGCGGCCAACCTGCGCTCATTCGAATCCATCCGGGACTTCATTGCGTCGGCCACCATCACCACGCTGGTCGACCTGCCCTTCATCCTGCTGTTCCTGGCCGCCCTCGCCTGGATTTCGCCGTGGATGATCCTGCCGCCGCTGGTCGCGATCGTGCTCATCCTGCTGGTGTCGCTGGCGGCGCAGGCCCGCATGGAAGCGCTGACGATGGCCTCGTTCCAGGCCTCGTCGCAGCGCAATGCCACCCTGGTGGAAGCGTTGACCGGCCTGGAAGCGGTCAAGACCCTGAACGCCCAGGGCGCGATCCAGCGCAACTGGGAACGCGCCACGGAATTCATCGCGCAGACGGGCGGCAAGCTCAAGCTGATCTCCTCGTCCACGGTGGGCTTCGTGCAGGCCGTGCAGCAGCTCGTGTCGATCGCCGTCGTGATCATCGGCGTCTACCTGGCGCAGGAATCGGCCCTTTCCATGGGCGGCATCATCGCCGCGTCCATGATCGCCGGCCGCTGCCTGGCGCCGCTCGGGCAGGTTGCCGGGCTGCTGATGCAATACCAGAACGCCCGCACATCGCTCGGCTCCATCGACAACTACATGAAGATGCCGATCGAGCGCCCGGCCGAGGCCGAGTTCCTGCATCGCCCGGTGTTCCACGGCGGCCTGGAATTCCGCGACGTGACCTTCACGTATCCCGGCAGCACCCAGCCGGTGCTCAAGAAGGTGTCGTTCAAGCTCAAGCCCGGCGAAAAGGTCGGCATCATCGGCCGTATCGGCTCGGGCAAGACGACACTGGAAAAGCTGGCGCTGGCGCTGTATCAGCCCACTGAAGGCGCCGTGCTGCTGGACGGCGTGGACGTGCGCCAGATCGATCCGGCCGACGTGCGCCGGGCCATCGGCCACGTGCCCCAGGATCCCCTGCTCTTTTACGGCAGCCTGAAGCACAACCTGGCGATGGGCGCGCCCTATGCCGACGACGCCAGCATCCTGGCGGCGGCCAACATGGCGGGCGTGACCGAGTTCGCGAACCTGCACCCCAACGGTTTCGACATGATCATCGGCGAGCGCGGTGAATCGCTCTCAGGCGGCCAGCGCCAGTCGGTGGCCGTGGCCCGCGCACTGATCAACGATCCGCCGATCCTGCTGCTGGACGAACCCAGCAGCAACATGGACCACCAAAGCGAGGCCCAGCTTCGCAAGCGCCTGGGCGAAGCCAGCGCAACCAAGACGATCCTGCTGGTCACGCACCGCACCGCGCTCCTTGAACTGGTCGACCGTCTCATCGTGATCGACAACGGTCATATCGTGGCCGACGGTCCGAAGGAACAAGTTGTCGAAGCCCTGCGTCAAGGACGCGTTGGACGCGGAAGCTGAGAAGACCATGCTGAACAATCCTGGAGCCCCCAAGCACGGTTTCTTTGGCAACCTGCTGCGCGCGCCGCGCAACGTCTTCGTGTTCTTCTTCGACCGTCTGCTGGACGGCGCCGAAAAAGGCAAGCCCGCCCAGCGGTCCGACTACATCGGCAATGCCGAATGGGTCATCCACGAATCCCAGGCCCGCGGCTCGCGCATCCTGCTGTGGACGTCACTGCTGGCCACCATGGGCCTGCTTGTCTGGGCGGGCTTTGGCAGCATCGACGAAGTCGTCCGCGGCGAAGGCAAGGTCGTGCCGTCCCGCCAGGTGCAGATCATCCAGAGCCTGGATGGCGGCATAGTCGAGGAAATCCTTGTGCGCCCCGGTCAGGAAGTCGAGGCCGGCGAGATCCTGCTCAAGATCGATTCCACCCGCTTCACCTCGTCGCTGGGCGAGAACAATGCGGAGTATCTGTCGCTGCTGGCCAAGTCGGCCCGCCTGAAGGCGCTGGCCACGGGCGAGCCCTTCGTCACGCCCGAGGAAGTGCTCAAGCAGGCGCCCGGCCTTGCCGAAATGGAACGCAACGCCTGGCAGGCGCGCAATACCGAGCTCAATGCCACCGTCAACGTGGCCCGCGAACAGCTCAAGCAGCGCCAGGAAGACCTGCGCGAAACCATCGCCAAGCGCGACCAGGCATCGGCTAGCTGCGGCCTGACCTCGCGCGAGTTGCAAGTGACCCGGCCGCTACTCAAGAGCGGCGCCGTGTCCGAGGTCGACCTCCTGCGCCTGCAGCGCGACGTCGCCCGTTATTGCGGCGAGCAGAAAGGCGCCGAGGCGCAGATCGACCGCTTCCAGGCGTCGATCAAGGAAGCCGAGAGCAAGATCCAGGAAACCGAACTCAACATCCGCAACCAGGCCCGCAACGAGCTCTCGGAAACCAACACCAAGCTCGCGACCCTGCGCGAAGGCAAGGCGGCGCTGGTCGACCGGGTCAAGCTGGCCGAAGTGCGCGCCCCGGTGCGCGGTACCGTCAAGACGCTGTTCAACAACACGGTGGGCGGCGTGGTGCAGCCCGGCAAGGACATCATCGAGATCGTCCCCAAGGACGACACGCTGCTGCTGGAAGTGCGCATCCAACCGCGCGACATCGGCTTCCTGCACGCGGACCAGAAGGCCGAAGTGAAGTTCACGGCTTATGACTTCGCGATCTACGGGGGCCTCGAAGGCCGCGTGGAACAGATCGGCGCGGACACCGTGACCGACGAGAAAGGCAATTCCTACTACGTCGTGCGCGTGCGCACAGACCGCAGCACGGTAGGCGACAAGCTGTTGCCCATCATCCCCGGGATGGTGGCAGAGGTTCATATCCTGACAGGCAAGCGCACGGTGCTCCAGTACCTGCTCAAGCCCATTCTGCGGGCCAAGGCGAACGCCTTTACCGAACGTTAATGGAGAGCTTCAAGGCCTTATGAAACCCATTCCCGTCCTGTTGATTACGCACGACGATCTGCTGTGGCAGCACTGGCGCGCGCTTGACCCGGCGCGCTGGATGGCTGCCCGCGGGCGAGGCCTGGCGGATCTGCAACGCTGGCGAGAACAAGGCCGCATGCTGGCCGTGCTGGATGCCGACGTGCCCAAGCTCCCCTCCTGGCACGATCCGGCCTGGACGTCGACGCTGGCCGGCCTGCACGTCGTGGTCGCCAGCGCCAGCCCGAACGATGAGCAAGGGACACAGGCGCTGGGCGCCGGCGCGCACGGCTATTGCCACAGCTATGCGCAAGCCGCCGCCCTGGCGCAGGCCCTGGAAGTCGTCGCTTCCGGCGGCATCTGGATGGGACGCTCCCTGGTTTCCCGACTGCTCAAGCTTGTTACCGAACGGGCGCAGGATGCGCACGCCTGGGATGGCGGCCGGCTCACCGAGCGCGAAATCACCGTTGCGCGCTACGCCGCCAGCGGCCAGGCCAATGCCCAGATCGCCGAAGCGCTGGGCATCACCGAACGCACGGTCAAGGCGCACCTGTCGGCGGTTTTCGACAAGCTGGGCGTCACCGACCGCCTCCAGCTCGCCCTGCTGGTGCACGGCATTTCCACGCCCATGGAAACGCGCAGCAAAATCACTGCGTGAACCTGTCCTCAAGGACAATATCCGCCGGCATCGGCGCCCCGTAGTATCTGGCCATCTTGGATAACTCCCTGAAACGGAACCAACATGGCCAACTC
>DALZRX010000084.1:0-11694 GCA_032015805.1 Achromobacter sp. | reverse complement strand
GGGCGCAACGGCGCCGCCTGACGTCTTCAGTCCTGCCGTTCGCGCGCGACCGCACGCGACAGCGCCAGATGCTTGCCCAGCAGCATCGCGTCCGCCGCCGCCGGATCGCGGCGTTGCAGCCGCTCGATCTCCGAAGGTTCCAGGTCCGCCGACCGCACCAAGGTCAGCAGGTCGCGCGTCCGAGTCTCGATCACCGGCGTCAGGCTGTCTTCGATCAGCTCGCCCTTCACATAGGCCTGCACCCGCATGGACAGATTGCGGGTGTGTGTGAAGTTCGCTTCGGTCAGCCGGCCTTGTTCGTACTGGATGCCGGTCTGGCTGGTGACCTCGTCCTTGATCTGGAAGAACTTGTAGTTCTGCGAGTCCTTGTCCTGTGACAGTTCCAGCTTCTGCTGCGGCGCCAGCGCGGTATGGAAGCTGGCGGCCAGGTTGGCGCGCTGCTCCTGCTTGACACCCAGGTCGAACAAGGGCCGGCCGCTGACGCGGCTGCTTTGCGCGACCTGGTAGGTGAACTGGTCGATTTCGCTGGTCTTGTAAGGATTGCTCGCGTCCATGGTCTGCGAGATCGAGGCCGAGAAGTCGGCCACGCCCGACAGCAGGCTGCGGTACGTGTAGCCGGCGGCTGCGATGCGCGGCGCCTGGCTGGACGGCGCGGCGCCCGCTTCGTAGCTCTGGTGGAGTTCGGCGAAGGCGTCCTTGAAAAGCGACATCAACGCCTCGTCGCCCCGGCCCCGGCTGCGAGCCGCGTCGAACTGCTGCAGATAGTCGCTGACGGCCGCGGCGCGCTGCTGCGCGTTGCCAAAGAGCGCGGTCTTGCTCACGTCGACGTCGACCTTCACCACGCCCTCGGCATTCTTGATGGTCAGCGTCCGCTGCTTGCTGTCGGCGGAAAAGTCGATGGATTGCGAGACGACGCCGCCCGCCGTGGTGGTGGCCTGCATCGACACCGAGGACAGCACCGAGGAATCGAACTTCGCCAGGCTTGACCACGCCATGCGCGGCGGCACCGAGGCCAGGCCATCCACGGCGTCCTGGAACGCCTTGGACAGGCCTGCGATGGCCGTGCGTTCGGTTTCGGACAGTTCGCCCTCAGCCACGTCAATCTGCACGGCCAAGCCGTCTGCGCTGTTGCGCAGGCTGACCTCGACCTTCACGCCGGTGGCCGTGGTGACGCGCAGCGTGTAGGCGTCCTCGGCCTGCGCGGCAGACCCCGCCTGCACTGCGCCCTGGGCGTCCACCGGGCCCGCGCCCGAGGCGATCCTTGCAGACTGCGAGTAATTGCCGCCGTCGGTCTTGAACCGGTCCAGCAGGGCCGAGGCGACGCCTTCCAGCCGGCCCGCGAGGGTGCGGGCGGAGAACGTATCGGCGATGACGGAGGACACCTTGTCGGCCGCCTCGCGCTCCCAGACCACGCCCGCGACGGACGGTTGCGATGTGTAGGTCAGCCCCGGGGACGCGCCTTGCCCAAGCGTGACCGTCGTGGAAGCGGGCACGGCCGCGCTGTCGGTCTTGTCGCCGGCGCGGATCACGCCGGTAGCAGGCGGCGCCAGACCGATCGTGGTCACGGCGCCGATGGAGGCAACGGATGTCATGGCGTCTCTTCCTCTTGGAGGGCCGTGGACACGCTTGCCCGCCCGGCCGGGTTCCCATGAGAAATGTAACGGCACCAAAGGGCCGGACTTAAGCCCCTGACGCCAGACACACCGGCCGCACCGAACCGGCCGCTCCCTCGTCAGGCATGAACCGCCGCGCCGCGCGACGCCTGGGTCAGCGCGGCGATCAGGCTTTCGGCATCCCGGGGGCCGTCGTAACGCAAGCCGTTGATGAAGAGCGTCGGCGTGCCGTTCACGCCGCTGCGCACCCCGCCGCTGAAGTCGACTTCGATCTTGGAATCGAACGCCCCGCCGAAGGCGCGGTGCAGCACCTGCGGCGACAGGCCGATCTCCTGGCCGTAGGCCATCAGGTCGCCCTCCGTTAGGGCGGTCTGCCGCTCGTACAGCATGTCGTGCGCCTCCCAGAACTTACCCGCCTGCGCGGCGGCTTCCGCGAACTCGGCGGCCGCGACGGCATCCGGATGCAGTTCCGAGATCGGGAAATTTCGGAACACGAAGCGCAGCCGGTCGCCCAAGGCGCGCTGCACCGCCTTCAACACGGGATACGCCTCACCGCAATAGGGGCACTCGTAATCGCCATATTCGACAAGAGTCACCGGCGCGGTGTCCGGCCCTTGTGCGTGATCCTGCGCGTTCACGGGAATGAAAAGGCGGCTCATGATTGTGCTCCTTGCAAGGCGGGGGCCATTTTGTCGAGCGCGTCCAGGATGCCGTCCGCGCCCGGATTGATGCCCAGCGGCGACACGTAACTCCACTGGATGAGGCCATCGGCGTCGATGACGAACAGCGCTCGTTCGGCAATGCCTTCATGCTCGCGGTACACGCCATAGCGCCGGGCGACCTCGCCCTTGGGCTCGAAGTCCGCCAGCAACGGGAAATGCAGCTTGCGGTCCGCGGCGAACGCGGCGTGGCACCAGACACCGTCCACCGAAATGCCGACCAATTGCGCGCCGGCCTTGTGGAATTCGGGGAGGATCTGGTTGTACAGCGCCATCTGGTCGCCGCAAACGGGGCTCCAGTCTGCGGGGTAGAACGCCAGAATCAGCGGCCGGCCGCGCAGTTCTTCCAGAGCAACCGTCTGGTCCGGCGTAGCCGGCAAGGCGAATGACGGGGCGGCCGTGCCGGCAGGCAAGGCGGCCGCGGGGTAGTCGTGTGACATGAAAACGTCTCCTGGAAGCGCCGCGATCGGCGCAAGGGTCAGGACTGCAATCCGCCGGAACCGGCTCAGCGTGCGGCGCGGGTCGACTCGTAGAGGAACCAGGAGCGGCGTTCGGCCTCGTCGATCCAGTTTTCGATCAGGCTGGTCGAAGCGACGTCGTTGTGGGCGTCGCACACGGCGTGCGTGGCGCGCAGGAAGCCCGTCAGCCGGCGGTTGTCGTCGGCCAGTTCGGCCAGCATGTCCTCGGGCGTCACGTAGTCGGCGTCGTTGTCGAGCAGGCGCTGGAGACGCTGGATGTGGCCGATCGAGCGCAGGGTCGTGCCGCCCACCTTGCGCGCGCGCTCGGCGATGACGTCGGTCGTCGCGTAGATCTCGTCGCCCTGCTCGTCCAGCATCAGGTGATAGTCCCGAAAGTGGGGACCCGACATGTGCCAGTGAAAATTCTTGGTCTTCAGATACAGCGCGAACATGTCGGCCAGCAGGCCCGTAAGGGCGCCCGCGATGTCGACCCTGGCCTCGGCGCCCAGGTCCGTGGGCGTGCGCAGGGGAGCAGTAATGCGGCTTTGAAGCGAAAGATCGTTCATGGAATTCTCCGGGTTGGCTTCTCGAATCGGGCAACGATTCCCGATGGAAACCAGAATAGCCATGGCGCCCTCCCGGCAACATCGGCTCATCGTTTTCTCGGGTCATACCAAGGTTTACCCAGGAAATACGGGTGTTTCCTTCCAAAGATCGCTGATAATGTGCGGGTCTCATTGCGCGCCCCCGGTTTCCTGCCCGATCCGCGCGCACTTTCCCAGAGGTGGATCTTGCACACGTCTACACTCTGCCGCGCGACAGGCCAGCCGCTGCAGCAGACGCACCCCGGCGCTCCCGATGCCACGGGTCCGCGCCGCATGCAGTTCCTGTTCCGTGCCGCGGCCCTGTTGCTGGCGCTTGCCATTGCAGTGGTCGACACCTTCACCGACTTCGACGGCGCAGTGGCCGTGCTGTACGTGGTGGTCGTGCTGCTTGCGGCGCGCACTTCCCGGCGCCTGGACATCATCGTCGCGGGCACGGGCGGCATCGTGCTCACTATTACGGCATATTTGAATTCGCACGGGCTGAACCATGTGGGCTCGCCCACCGCGCGCGCGCTGGTCAGCCTGGCGGCCATCGGCATCGCGGCGCTGCTCGCGCTCCAGAACCAGAGCGCAACGCGCAGGCTCGCCTCGCAGGCGCGTCTTTTGAACCTGTCTCACGACATGATCTTCGTGCGCTCGCATCAGGGTGTGATCACCTTCTGGAACCGCACCGCCGAGGAGGCCTACGGCTGGCCCGCAAGCGTGGCCCTGGGCCGCGTCGCCGACGAACTGCTGCAGACGCGCTATCCGGGCCAACGCGAAGCCATCGAGACCGAACTCCTCGCCACCGGCAGTTGGGACGGCACGCTCGAGCAGAAGACGCAGGCCGGCGCCACGCTGGTGCTCGAAAGCCGCTGGGTGCTCCAGCGCGACCATCATGGGCGCGTGACGGGCGTCATGGAAACGCACCGCGACGTCACCGACCGCAAGGCCGCCTACACCGCGCTGGTCAGCAGCGAACGGCGCTACCGCCGCATGTTCGACGCCAGCCGGATCGGCGTCATCCAGGAAGACTGGCGCGCCGTGCGCACGGAATTGACGACGCTGGGCCTCATGGATGGACCCGCCCTCACCGTCCACCTCGCCCGCCATCCCGAATTCATCGGCCAGGTCCGCAAGCTGACCAAGGTGGATGATGTGAACCCGGCCTTCCTCGCCATGGTGGGCCGGCCAGCCGCGGCGCCCGGGCCGGACTCGGTCGACGACATCCTGTGCGAGGACGATCGCATGTTCGCGCGCTCCCTGACGGCGTTCGCCCAGGGCGATGCCTTCCACGAAGGCGAGACCGAGGTCGTCCACGCGGATGGCGTCAGCGTGCCGGTGCTGTTCACCATCACCTTCCCGCCCGCCGACGATGTGGACGGCGCGGTCCTGGTCTTCGTGGTGGACAACACCGAGCGAAGGCAGGCGCAGGACGCACTGCTGCTCGCGCAGACCGAACTCGCGCATGCGGCGCGTGTCGCCACGCTGGGCGAACTCACCGCGTCCATCGCGCACGAGGTCAACCAGCCGCTGATGGCGGTCGTCACCAGCGGCGACGCGGCGATGCGCTGGCTGCGCCGTCCCGAACCCGATCTGCACGAGGTCGAGCTGGCCATGGAGCGCATCATTTCGGAAGGCCAGCGCGCCAGCGAGATCGTCAAGCGCATCCGCGCATTCCTCAGCAAGGCTCCCGTGCAGCAGGCCGCGCTGGACATTGGCGCCGTCATCGAGGAAGCCACGCGCCTGATGGCGCACGAACTCACCCGCGAGCGCGTGGCATTGCACGTGGACATCGAACCCGGCCTGCCGCCCGTCATGGGCGACCGGATCCAGTTGCAGCAAGTGCTCGTCAACCTGATGGTCAACGCAAGCCAGGCCATGGCCGGCCAGTCGCAGGCACGTCAGTTGTCCGTGACTGCGCGGCGCCACGAGGACGGCCAGATCGCCGTCACGGTCGGCGATACCGGACCCGGCATTGCGCCGGACGATCTGGAACGGCTGTTCGATCCCTTCTTCACCACCAAACCGCAAGGCATGGGCATGGGCCTGCCGATCTGCCGCACCACGGCGCAGGCGCATGGCGGCAGCCTTACCGTCGACAACACCCCCGGCGCCGGCGCGGCCTTCACGCTGACGCTCGCCGCCACGCAAGGGAACCCTTCCGCATGAACAACCGCACCGCCAACGGCGCCGCGCCCGCCATCCCGCAATCGCAGGTCATCGTCGTCGACGACGAAGCCAGCGTCCGTGCCTCGCTCGACAGCCTGTTCCGTTCGATCGGCCTGCGCACCACGCTGTGCGCGTCGCCCGCCGAACTCCTGCAGACCCCGATCCCCGACGCGCCCGGCTGCATCGTCCTGGACGTGCGGCTGCCGGGCATCAGCGGCCTGGACTTCCAGGAGCAGTTGGCCCGGCAAGGCATCGACCTGCCCATCGTCTTCATCACCGGCCACGGCGACATCCCCATGACGGTCCGGGCAATGAAGGCCGGCGCGGTCGATTTCCTGTCCAAGCCGTTCCGCGAACAGGACATGCTGGACGCGGTTTCCGCCGCCATCGAGCGCGACACGCAGCGCCGCTCGCGCGATGCCGCCATGGACGGCCTGCGCGCCCGCTACGAGACCCTCACCCCTCGCGAACGCGAGGTCATGGCGCATGTCGTGTCGGGCCTCATGAACAAGCAGGTGGCGGGGTTGATCGGCCTGAGCGAGATCACCGTCAAGATCCACCGCGGCCATGTCATGCGCAAAATGGGCGTCCGTTCGCTTGCCGACCTGGTCCGCCACGCCGAGGCGCTGGGCATTTCCGCACCCTGACCGGCGCATGGGACAAACCTCTGTATGATTTTCGCGGCAGTCGCAAAGGTTCATAACGGAACCTGCCGGGCATCGGATGCGCATCGTGGTCCGACAGGCCCGAAGGATCTTCTTACATGAACCACACTCCTACAATAGCGATCGTCGACGATGACGATGGCGTCAGGATCGCACTGTCCAGCCTGCTGCGCTCGCTAGGCTACGAGGTCCGAGCCTACGGCTCGGGACCCGAATTCCTGAACGACGCGCGTGCGGGCGACCCCGACTGCATGATCACGGACGTCCAGATGGCGCCCATGACCGGCGACCAGCTCCAGGCGACCCTGATCGCGGCCGGGCGCCGCTTTCCCCTGATCTTCATGACGGCGTTTCCCACCGAGGCGGCACGGCAGCGGCTGCTGGCGCTCGGCGCCTGTGCCTACCTTGACAAGCCCGTGGATGGCGAAGCCATGGCCCGCTGCGTGGCCGACGCCTTGCAAGGCGCCAAGCCTGTGCAATAGCGGGTGGTGGCGTATTGGACACATCCGCCGCCGAACCCCGCCTATACCTTTGTATGACGCGCCAAGCCCAGCGTAGGATGTCCTGGCAAGGCATAAGGCCCTAGTCTATCCGTGCGGTCCAACTAACCCCGGAGAACCCGACATGAGCACGATCACTACCCCCGACGGCGTTGAAATCTTCTACAAGGACTGGGGCCCCAAGACGGCCCAGCCCATCATGTTCCACCACGGCTGGCCGCTTTCCAGCGATGACTGGGACGCGCAGATGCTGTTCTTCCTCGCCCAGGGCTTTCGCGTCATTGCGCATGACCGGCGTGGCCACGGACGCTCGACCCAGGTCAGCGACGGCCACGACATGGACCACTACGCCGCCGACGCCGCGGCCGTGGCGCAGCATCTCGACCTGCGCAACGCCGTGCACATCGGCCATTCCACGGGCGGCGGCGAAGTCGCCCGCTACGTCGCCCGCCATGGCGAACCGCAGGGCCGCGTCGCCAAGGCCGTCCTGGTCAGCGCCGTCCCGCCGCTCATGGTCAAGACCGAGTCCAACCCGGGCGGCACGCCCATCGAAGTGTTCGATGGCTTCCGCAAGGCGCTGGCCGACAACCGCGCGCAGTTCTTCCTGGACGTTGCCGCCGGCCCGTTCTACGGCTTCAACCGCGAGGGCGCGAAGGTCTCGCAAGGCGTGATCAACAACTGGTGGCGCCAGGGCATGATCGGCGGCGCCAAGGCGCACTACGAAGGCATCAAGGCCTTCTCCGAGACCGACCAGACCGAAGACCTGAAGGCCATCACGGTGCCGACGCTGGTGCTGCATGGCGACGACGACCAGATCGTTCCCATCGACGACGCATCGCGCCTGTCCGTCAAGCTGCTCAAGAACGGCACGCTGAAGGTCTACCCCGGCTTCCCGCACGGCATGCTGACGACCCATGCGGACGTCATCAACGCCGATCTGCTGGCGTTCATCAAGGGCTGATCCCGGTCTGCCGCGCAAACGAAGGGAAGGCTCCAGGCCTTCCCTTTTTTTTGCCGCGTCAAAAGGGTCAGCCCTCGCCCTTCAGTTCGCGCTCCACGACTTCGCGCGTCAGCGTGGGCACGAACATCTCCACGAAGTGAAACGCATAGCCACGCAGCCACGCGCCGCGCCGGATGGCCAATCGCGTCAGGTTGATCTCGAAGAGGTGACGCGCGTCGATGGCACACAGCCGGCCGTCGCGCTCGGCGTCCCACGCGACCGCCGCCACAATGCCGACGCCCAGCTCCAGCTCCACATAGGTCTTGATCACGTCCGCATCCATGGCGGTCATGACGATGTCGGGCGTGATGCCGGCGCGCGCAAAGGCTTCATCGATATGCGCACGGCCCGTGTAGCCGCGTCCATACGTGATGATGGGATAGCGCGACAACTGCGACAGGGTGACGCCGTCATGCTGGCGCGCCAGGGGATGACCGCGCGGCACGATGACGCTGTGGCTCCAGCGGTAGCACGGCAGGTTCACCAGCCCCGGATAGTCGGCCACCGCTTCGGTGGCCACGCCGATGTCGGCCTCGCCTTCGAGCAGCATCTCGGACACCTGCTTGGGCGACCCCTGGTGCAAATGCAGCACCACTTCGGGATAGCGCTGGCGAAACTCCTTGATGACGGGCGGCAACGCATAGCGCGCCTGCGAATGCGTGGCGGCGATCGACAGCACGCCCGTCCTGCTGTCCGCGTACTCCGCGCCCGCGTGACGGATATTGTCGGCCGCTTGCAGAATCTGCTCCACGAGCGGCAGGATCAGCTCGCCGGGCGGCGTCAGTCCGATCAGGCGTTTGCCGGACCGCACGAATATGTCGACGCCCACCTCTTCTTCCAGCTCGCGGATCTGCCGGCTCACGCCCGGCTGGGAGGTGTGCAGGCTTTCGGACACATCGGTCAGGTTGAAATCCCGGCGCACGGCTTCGCGCACGGATCGCAATTGCTGGAAGTTCATCTCGGGCGCCTTAGTCCAGGATGGCCAATTGGTTGCCGGAGGGATCCTTCACATACATGACGCGCGGTAGCGCATCCGGCAGCGAGCAGACGGGATGATGGCCCGCCAGACGCAGGCGCGACTGGATGTCGTCGTAGGCGCTGGCTTTGATCGCCAGATAATCGGGTTTGACCGCGCGACTGACCTCGTCCACTGGAGATAGCGACAAGGTCGCATCGCCCAGTGCGAAGCGCAGGCGATCGCCGTCGCCGGGCACCTCTTGCAGGCCGATCACGCGCAGGTAGAACTCGCGGACGGCCTCGTGCCGATGCGCCAAAAACGGAAGTTGTACGGATTCGATCGAAAGTCGCGTGGACATGCCCTGCCGCCAGCTATGGAACAGGACTGATTCTAGGCGGCGCGGGTACAACCGGACAAAGAGGTTGTAATTGCTTCTACATTGCTCGAAGCCCTAAAGACATCCGCTCATTTGCATATGTCTTCGGGCCTTGCATTCCGGCTAAGGGCACTACGGTTCGGTCCTCGCGAAAGCTTCCGCGACGGCAGGTGAAACCTAGTTCGGCTTGTCGTCTTCGCCGGCGTAGCCGTCAATGTACGCGCGGCCGGAACAGCGCACCATTGCCACGCAGGCCGGGCTGCCTGTCTTTGCAGTGCAGGCATTGCGAGATTCGTCACGGGCCGTCTTCGGATCGGGATCGAGTGCCGTAAAGCTGGTGCCCCGCCCCTTGGATCCCTTGGCCCAGGCAAGACCAACGCAGCTATCGGTGTAGGTCAGCACTTTCCGGCAATCCTTGCAGTCCTCCCATTCCAGCAGCTTGGCCAGCGCATCCTTTTCGTTGGGATAACCGTCCGAGTACACCATGCCGCCGGTATCGTTCTCGGCGATCGCGCCCCAGTATTCGCGTTGGTTCAGCTTTGCTGACAGGGTTTCCAGCTCGGCGGGCGTGGCCTTGACGGGCGCCTGCATGTCGGCAGTGCTGTAACCCGGCCCCACGCACAGCGGCATCGTGGTCAGCCGGCACTTTCCGTCCGGGCTGCCCGCCGTGCAGCGCCGGATCGCCTTCTTGGCGGCCATCTCGGGCGACACGCTGTTTCCTGGGAACAGATCCTGAACGGAATTGCGCGCATACACCATGCAACTGTCGGAGAACCAGCTTAATACCTTGCACTCCTTGCCGCCGGCCTTGCGGCACTGCGCGAGCGCCGCAGCCTCTGCCGCCTTGCCATCCGTTTCGGGCAGCACCCAGAAAATCCGTGAGTGCTTGCCGTCGGTGGCAATGCCGCCATAAAGCTTCTCGGCGGAATGCGCGGCAGGAACGGCCAGCCCCGCCACCAGGGCCAGAATTGCGAAAGCGGCGCGAAACAACGACTGAAAGCGGGCGTGCATGATCGTCATGATGTCCAGGGGAATTAGCGGGGACGATCTTAGCGCAGCCGCTTTCGGTTCCGTCCCTCTATGGCAGCCGCAATCCGGCATATTAAGTAACAAATTTCACGCGTGAGGTGCTGAACTCCGGCCCCGTTTATCGGTAAAAATGTGGCACTTTCTGAAGCCAGCCGTTATTACTTCGGCGCTTCGAATCGCCGCATTCGCCGCAGTCTCGCACGCGGCCTGTCACGAATAGAAACAATCGGCATCGCGCCTTCGCGTCTAGCGATGAGGCCCGCCGGCACGGGAACCTGGACAACACAGCATGAAGTCGCCACAGCATTCCAACCAAAATCGCCGGCCGTTGCACCTGTTCACGGGCCTGGTCGTCGCGCTGACGCTTGCCGGCTGCGCGCCGATGCCCACCGGCGGCAGCTCCACCCTGCCCTCGCTGAGCCAGGTCTTCAAATCGGGACTGTCTTTTTCGCCCAGCGTGAACGTGGCCAAGAACATGGAAGGCCGCTCCATCGACGATGCCATCGCGGCGCTGGGCGAACCGTCCAAGATCCGCCCTGTCGGCAACACGATGGAACTCGAATGGTCCGACTATCAGTCCGCGCCCTATACGGAGTGGGTCGTGGACAGCAGCAGCCAGCAAGTGGTGGGCATGATTCCGGCCACCAACACCACCGCGGCCACGCCGGTGTTCCAGACGAACAGCACCGGCCATTACGCGAACCGCTCACGCGTCTATGAGTGCAAAGTACTGATGCGCATGCAGGACAGTGTCATCACCGACACCAGCGTCGATGGCAATGTGTGCCCCGAATTCATCGCGGCGTTGCGCAAATGGGCGGGTGAGGCCGAGGCGAAGAACTACGTGGTGAAGTGACACGGCCTCTTTCAGGGGTGCTGCGTTGATGTCCGGGGCGCCCACGCGCTGTCCGCCGGGCCTCGGATAAGCCTCTTTCCCGCTGCGACCGCCAACCCGGCAAAAGCCAGACCCATCACCAACGCGGTCGCATCCACGCCCAGCGACGCCGGTGACGTGTGCGCCCACAGGCCGCTCACGGGAAACAGGACGCCCAACAAGGAAGTCGCCGGAATCGCAAGCGTCAGCGTCGCCGCGAGCCAAAGCAGGTGCACGCCGGCGGCTGCCCCGCCTCGCGCGAACGACCACGCGATGGCGGCGAAGAACATCGCGTAATACAGTCCTTTGAGCCACGCATCCAGGTCGCCGACATGGCCTTGCAAGCCTTTGGCGGCGATCATCATCAGCGAAATGCCACATACGCTGCCCAGGCACACGCCCACGGTCGCCGCTGCCATCAGGCGGGTATCGAGACGCTGCGCGGGCACCGCCCCAGTGCGCCGGTCCGCGCGCTTGCGGCGCGATTCTATCCATAGCAGGTTGCCGCTGTAGAACAGCCAGGCGCCCGCCAGGCCCAGCAGGAAGTACAGCCACTGCACGGCCGCGCCGCCAAACGACGCCATGTGCAGGGCGAAGAAGCTGCTGACCCACAGGTTGGCGGCATCCTGCCGCCCCGGCATGTAGTCGGCGTTCAACACCTTGCCGCTGTACGGGTCCATCGCCACGAAGCCGCCGCGCGCCCGCGGCGACACGGCGGCGGGGTCGTTGCCCCAGATGCGCACCAC
>DALZRX010000083.1:0-11789 GCA_032015805.1 Achromobacter sp. | reverse complement strand
CAGCGTGTTGCCGGCTTCGCGGTCGGCAAGGGATTCACCCACGCAGACCACGGGGGTCAGGCCGGCGGCCAGCGCGGCCTGGGCCTTGGCGGCGACGATCTCGTCCGTTTCACCGTGCAGCACGCGGCGCTCGGAGTGGCCGGCGAGCGCCCAGCGGCAGCCGAATTCCTTCAGCATCGAACCGGAGACTTCACCCGTGAACGCGCCCTTTTCGTGGGCGCTGACGTCTTGCGCGCCCCAGGACACGCTGCTGCCGGTCAGGGCCGAGGCGGCCTGTGCCAGATAGGGAAACGGGACGCAGATGCCGATTTCGCAGTGGCCCGCCGCATCCGCGGCACGAAGCTCGGTCAGCAACGCGGCGTTCTCGGCGAGGTTGCCGTGCATCTTCCAGTTGCCCAGCACAAGGCGGGCGCGGTTTTCGACTGAAGTCATGGCGTATTTGTCTGACGATGGGTCTGAGGTGGTGAGCCGGGATAGGCTTGCCCCTGCCGGACACCCCATGCCGAATCCAGCCGGGAGGACCTGAAACAGGGGCCTTGTGCAGCAACCGCCCACGGGCCTGCCTGGAAAAAATTCCAGGCGAAACCCGAGATTGTATCCTGTTGCGCGGCGATACGCCGAACGCCGCGCGTTTCTTACATGGTCAGGATGATTTTGCCGATGTTTTCCCCGCCTTCCATCATGGCGTGCGCCTTGGAGGCTTCGGCCAGCGGGAAGGTGGCGTGGACGATGGGCTTGATGGCGCCCTTTTCCAGCAGGGGCCAGGCATGTTCGCGCAAGGCCCGGGCAATGGCGCCCTTGAAGGCGACTGGACGGGGACGCAAGGTCGAGCCGGTGATGGTCAGGCGGCGGCGCATGACCTGGGCGGTATCCACATTGGCATGTGAGCCGCCGAGCTGCGCAATGATTACGATGCGGCCGTCGTCGGCCAGGCACTGCATGTCGCGGCCGATGTAGTCGCCGGCCACCATGTCCAGGATCACGTCCACGCCCTGACCGCCGGTGGCGTCAAGGACCTCTTTCACGAAATCCTGGGTCTTGTAGTTGATGCCCTTGTTGGCGCCCAGCGCCTCGACGGCGCGCGCGCGGTCGTCGCTGCCGACCGTCGCGTAGACCTTGTGCCCCAGGGCGCGGGCAAGCTGGATCGCCGTGGTGCCGATGCCGCTGGCGCCGCCATGGACCAGCAGGGCCTCGCCCTCGGACAGGCGGCCGCGGTCGAATACGTTGCTCCACACGGTGAAATAGGTTTCCGGCAGGCCGGCGGCCTCGATGTCGGACAGTCCCTTGGGAATGGGCAGGCACTGCGCCACGGGCGCAACGCAGTATTCGGCATAGCCGCCGCCCGCCACCAGGGCGCAGACCTTGTCGCCCACGGCAAAGCCGCTGCCGGCAAGGTCGCCGCCGACGATTTCGCCGGCCACTTCCAGGCCCGGCAGATCGGAGGCGCCGCGCGGCGGGGCGTAGTTGCCCTTGCGCTGGAACACGTCGGGGCGGTTGATGCCCGCAGCGGTCACTTTGATCAGAACTTCGCCGGCGCCGGCCTCGGGCGTGGGGCGTTCCACGGGGACGAGGACTTCGGGGCCACCGGGGCGGGTGATTTCAACAGCGTGCATCGCGTGCCTCCTTTGCAGCAAATGGATTATTATTGCGCCCTTTGCGGCATATCGCGTTTTCGTTCGGGCAGAATGTTTGCCTGGCGGCCGCAACAGGCAGCAATACCCCAGGCAATACCCCGGAAGCGTGGCAGAGTGGTCGATTGCACCGGTCTTGAAAACCGGCAACGGGCAACCGTTCGTGAGTTCGAATCTCACCGCTTCCGCCAGAATCAATGGCAACCGTCCCCGTCAGGCGTACGATGGACGCAGATTCCCCCTGGAGGTTGCCATGTACAAGCACATACTCATCCCCATCGACGGATCCAGCCTGGCCAACTCCGGCCTGGAACAAGCCCTCGCGCTTGCTCGCGAGCTGGACGCCAGCGTCACGGTCCTGACCGTGTACAGCCCGTTCCAGATGCCCTCCATGGAAACCGTGCAGCTCGAAGGCGTGCGCGGCGTCTACGAAAACCAGGCGCGCGAGCTGGCAAGCTCATACCTGTCCGAAGCCGCCGGCAAGGCCAGCACCGCAGGGGTCGCCTGCGCAACCGAAATGCGCG
Organism: Achromobacter sp.; assembly: GCA_032015805.1. Taxonomy (GTDB): domain Bacteria; phylum Pseudomonadota; class Gammaproteobacteria; order Burkholderiales; family Burkholderiaceae_B; genus Achromobacter. Next base: position 9,634 of record DALZRX010000083.1, on the reverse strand, counting down.
AGAGCGACTCCCCCTATCAGGTGATCGTCGACGTCGCCATGACGCGCAATTGCGATCTGATCGCCATGTCCTCGCACGGGCGCGGCGGCATGGCCGCGCTGCTCCTGGGCAGCCAGACCCAGAAGGTACTGGCGCACAGCACCCTGCCCGTCCTGGTGTATCGCTGAATCACGCAGCCGCGTAGGTCTTGGGAATGCCGGCCGCGGCCACGCCGCTGCGCAGGGTTTCCTGCGGCAGTGATTCGGCCAGCAGCGGCCGCGCGGCCAGCAGCCGGGACAGGTCGACGCCCGTGTGAAAGCCCATGCTTTGCAGCATGAACACCAGGTCCTCGGTGACGATGTTGCCCGATGCCCCCGGCGCGAACGGGCAGCCACCCAGGCCGCCCAGGCTGGAATCGAAAGCACGAATGCCTTCATCCAGCCCGGCCAGCGCGTTAGCCAGGCCCAACCCCATCGTGTCGTGCAGATGCAGCTTCGTGAGGCGTGCGCCAACCGCATCCTGCGTGGCCCGCACCGCCTCGCGTACCCGCGCGGGATGTGCATAGCCCACCGTATCGGCCAGCGCAATTTCGTCGGCGCCCGTCCGTGCCACGGCGGCCGCAACCTCGGCCACGCGCCGCACCGGCACCGCCCCTTCCATCGAACATCCAAAGGCCGTGGCGACGGCCGCGTCGATGCGCATGGGCTGCGGCTGCGCGCGGACCCAGTCGACGATGGCGGCCAGCATCTCGACCTGCGCGTCAGTGCCCTTGCCGACGTTGGCGCGGCTGTGCGTGTCGCTGACCGACACCGGAAACGCCAGGACGTGCGCGCCCGCCTCGTAGGCGGCAATGGCGCCCTTCAGGTTGCAGGCCAGCGCACACACCGTCAGCCCATCGATCTTCAAGACCTCGGGCAGGATCTCGCCCGTGTCCGCCATCTGCGGCACCATCCGGGGCGACACGAAGCTGCCCACCTCGATCTCGCGCAGGCCGGCGTCGGCCAGTTGCCGGATCCAGCGCAGCTTGTCGGCGCCCGCCATCCTGCCCCTGGCCATCTGCAGCCCGTCACGCGGCCCGACTTCGCAAAGCCTCACTTGCTGGTTCATGTGCTTTCCCGTGGTCCTATTGCTGGATGACGATGCCGGCGCTTTTGATCGTCTGGCGCGCCTTGCCGATGTCCGACTGGATCAGCGCGGCGAACTGCGCGCTAGATACGGGGTCGGTTTCCAGGCCCTGCGCCGCCAGCGCGTCCTTCACGTCCTGGCGCGCCAGCAGCTTGTTGAAGTCGCTGTTCAGGCGGGTCACGATGGCGTCGGGCGTCTTGGCCGGGGCCAGCACGCCGTAGTAGGTCACCACGCTGAAATCCTTGTATCCCAGCTCCGCCACGGTCGGCACGTCAGGCAAGGCCGGATTGCGCTTGGGCGAGGTGACCGCCAGCGCGCGCACCTTGCCGGACTTGATCAGCGTGGCGGCCGACGAGATCGATGAACCGGCGAACTGCAGGTGGCCGCCCATCAGGTCGGCCAGCGCGGGCGCGGAGCCTTTGTACGGTACGTGCTGCATCTTGAAGCCTGCCTCGTGCTGCAGCATTTCCATGGCGATGTGCACGCCCCCGCCCGTGCCCGACGTCCCGTACGAGATCTTGTTGGGTTCCTTTCTGGCCGCTTCGATCACCTCGGGCAGCGTCTTGTAGGGAGAGCCCTCGGCCACCAGCAGCACCATCGGCGTCGTGGCGACCAGCGCCACCGGCGTCAGGTCCTTGACGGGGTCATAGGCCACTTTCATCAACAGCGGGATCAGCGTGACGTTGTCCGACTGGCCGATCACCAGGTCATAACCCTGCGCGGGCGAACGCGCGGCTTCCGCCAGGCCCAACGCGGTGCCGGCGCCGGGCTTGTTCTCGGGCACCACCGCCCAGCCGTTCAGCTCGTGCAGCTTGGTGCTCATCAGGCGGCCGATATAGTCGGTGCCGCCGCCCGGCGTGGACGGGATGATGATGCGGATGGGCTTGCTCGGATAGTCCTGCGCATTGGCGGCGCACGCGACGGCCAATGCGGCCAGCGCAACAAGTTTGCGGATCATGGGTGTCTCCTCTTTGATGGACGTCTTGGCGGTCTGGCGCCGCCTCGACAGGGATCAGGCGCTACCGCCTTTTCTTCATGCAATCACTCCCGCGGTGCGCAGGGCGTCGATGCGCGCGGCATCCAGGCCCAGGCCCTGCAGAATGGCCTGCGTCTGCGCGCCCTGGCTGGGCGGATCGAATCGCTTGCCTGCCTTGCGGCCATCGAATTCGATGGGCAGCGCGGCAGCCGAGATCTCGCCGCCGTCCGGCAGCCGCGTCTTGAGCAGCGCGCCGCCGGCGTTCAGGTGCACGTCGTCGAGCAGGTCGTGCGGCTGGCGGATCGGGCCGTAAGACAGATTGGCCGCCTCAAGCGCCGCGCAGAGATCGTCGGTTTTCCACGTCTTCAGGATCTCGCCCACACCCGGCACCAGCCACGATCGCGCGGCCTCGCGATCGACAGCGGTGGCCAGACGCGGGTCCGCGGCCCATTCGGGCGGCAGGAACTTCTGCGCGAAGTTTCGCCATTGCGCATCGCCGACCACCGCGACAAACACGCGGCCGTCGGCGGTTTCGAAGACGTCGTACACGCCCCATGGCGGCTTGCGCTCCGCGCCCATGGGCTTGGGCGCCGTGCCCGTCAACTGGAACTGGGCGATGAACTGTGCAACCAACAGGAGATTGTTTTCAAAGAGGCCGGACCGCACATGCCGCCCGCGGCCGGTCGCGTGCCGGTCGTGCAACGCGGCCAGCGCGCCCACCACGCCAAACGTGCCGCCCAGGATGTCGTTGACCGACGCCGCCACCCGCTGCGGCGTGTCGGCGCCGCCGTTGATGTAGGCCAGCCCGCCCATCATCTGCACCACCTCGTCCAGCGCCGTGCGGTGCTTGTAGGGGCCGGACAGGAATCCCTTGAGCGAAACGTAGATCAGGCCCGGGTTCTCGGCCGACAGCGACTCATAGTCCAGCCCGTACTGCGCCAGGCTGCCGTCGCGGAAGTTCTCCACGATCATGTCGGTCTGCAGCGCCAGCGACCGCACTACCTCCTGCCCCTCGGCCGATTTGAGGTCGATCGCCAGGCTTTGCTTGTTGCGGTTGAAGACCGGGAAGTAACCGCTGCCGGAACCCTTCAGGCGGCGCGTGCGGTCGCCGTCGATGGGCTCGACCTTGATCACGTCGGCGCCCAGGTCCGCCAGCGACAGGCCCGCAGCCGGTCCCATGATCATGTGGGACAGTTCCAGGACCTTGATGCCGCGCAAGGGCAGTTCGGTGCTGTCCAGGAAGGGTGAAGCCGGTGCTGCTGTCATCTGCGAAGTCCTCTTGCCAGCCTGTTCAACGGATGCGCCGCGGCGGCAGGGGAAATTCCGTGGCCGCCGCGGCGTTGCAAGCATGATCGCGGGCCGGCGGCGACGGCGGGTAGCGGTCTTTCAGCACGGGGGCATTCTCGTTTGGGAACGTCCGGGTTAGCCCTGAGATTCGCGCCCCGCCAGCACGCCCAAGTGCGCCAGCAGGGCGCGCGCGGCCGGCGACAACGCATCCGGGTCGCGCACGGCAATACATAGTGGCGTGCTGGACCAAGGCCCCTCCAGCGGGATGAAGCGGATGTCCAGATGCGCCAGCCGCGCCTTCAGGTAATGCGGCACCACCGCCACGCCCATGCCCCGCGCCACCAGCAGACAGATGGTTTCGTGGGAACTGACGCGTGCGCTGATCCGGCGCGTCATGCCCGCCTGCCGCGCCGCCTCATCGAACACGCTGCTGATGCCGTTATCCCGGTTCAGTTCGATCTGCTCGAACGGCAGCAATTGCGCGTAGCCCAGCGACTCGCGGTCGGCCAGCAGGTGCCGGGCCGGCACCACGGCCGCCAGTTCGCAATGGCCGAAGGGAAACACCTGCAGACCGTCGTGGCCGAAATCCGAACCCGCCGCCACGTCCGCCTGCCCTTCCAGCACCGCGCGAAACGCCGTCTGCGTGGTGTCCTCTTCCAGTGAAATGTCGATTTGGGGATACGCGCGCCGGAAGGTCTGGATCTGCGCCGGCAGATCGCCCGACAAGGCAGCAAAGCTGACCGCCAGCCGGATATGCCCTCGCACGCCGGTCGCGAATCCCGCCATGTCGCGATGCATGCGGTCCATATCCTCAAGGATGCGGCGCACGTGCGCGGCCAGCGCATCGCCGGCCGGCGTCGGCTGCACGCCCTTCACGCCGCGCTCGAGCAATGGCACGCCGAACGCGTCCTCCATTTCCGACATGCGCTTGCTGACGGCAGAAGGCACGATGTTCTCGCGCGCGGCGGCACGGGCAAGGCTGCCCTCCTCCAGCGCGGCCAGGAACAGGCGCAGGGACACGGGATCGATGTCGCGGGACGGCGGGGCGGGCGGGCTCGGCTTCATGGCGCAAAGTGTCGTTCCTCGCCCCCGCGCGCAGGATCGGGGTTTACCCGCGCGGGCGCGGTCAGGCCGCCGGACACGCGGCGCTGTCGAGGTGGTATAGTCTCGCCCGCTGCCGGCCCCATGCGGACCGTGCATCGCCCGAGTGGTGAAATTGGTAGACACAAGGGACTTGAACAAATTTGAGCCCTTCGGAGGAAACTCCAAAGGTGTAGCCCGTCAAACTCGGCGAAGGCCCTGGACCCGTTCCGCGCTAACGCCGAGCCAAGCCCCGACTGCAAACCGGGGAAGGTGTAGAGAGCAGACGGCGGGCACCTAAGGCCGCAAGGCTATGGTGAAGGCGTGCTCCAGACCACGAACAGCAACCCTGTGCTGGCGGCGAAAGCCGAAGTGGTAAGAAAATCCCTCGGCCTCGCGGCCGTACCGGTTCGATTCCGGTCTCGGGCACCACCCCACGCATTTTCCCCAACGCTGGACAAACCGCGCGTCGTCGCGGCAAGCTAGGCGTTCCGGGAGGCGCCGCACGGCGCTTCCGGATGTTCCGGGGAACCGCGCATGTGTTCGCACTACCAGACGCTGAAAGACGCCGAACTGCTGCTGAAGAAGTTCGGCGTGCGCCGCCGGCCGGCCGCCATCGGCAAGTACGACATGTGGCCCCGATACGAAGGCCTTTTTGTGCGGCGTCCGCCCGAACACGACAGCGGCGACGAAGCCGTTCCCGAACGCGAGGCCACCAGCGGCCGTTGGGGCCTGATCAGCGCCATGACCCGGACGGGCGGCCTGGACCGCGCCAGCAAGCTATCCACGTTCAACGCCCGCGCCGAGACAGCCGCCGGCTCGTACACCTTCGGCAACGCCTGGCGCCGCGCGCAACACTGCATCATTCCAGCCGACGCGATATTCGAACCCGATTGGACGTCCGGCAAGGCCGTTGCCACCCGCTTCACCCGCGCCGATGGCATGCCCCTGGGCATCGCGGGCCTGTGGGACCGGTATCGCGATGCGGCGGGTCAATGGCAGGAGAGCTACACCATGCTCACCATCAACGCCGACAACGATCCGCTATTCAGCCGCTATCACCAGCCAGACACGGAAAAACGCATGGTGGTCATCCTGCCAGAAGGCGCATACGGCGACTGGCTGGCCGCCCCGGCCGATCAAAGCCGCGAAATGCTGATTCCGTTTCCGCCTGAAATGCTGACGGCCACGCCGAAGGCGTGACCGTCTTTTCAGCGCGTTGGCGCCGCTGCCTTGCCCTTCGCCAGACCGGCGTCGGCAACCGGCACGGCCTTCCCTTTGCCCGGTAGGTCCGCCAGCAGCGTGCGCGGCAGCGCGAAGCTGTCGAACAAGGGATGGGTGAACGGGTTGTTGGACTTCTCGGCCGACACCCGATAACGCATCGCCCCGTCGCTGGCCGAGAAGCTCAGGTCCACGCTGGTTGCCGTTGCCGCGTCCAACCGCGCCTGGCTCAACAGGCGGAACAGCGACCAGGGCCCCCGGTACACCAGGCTGCTGCTCGCCCCGCTGGCGCCTACCAGCGTAATGCGGCTTTCGGTATTGGCGCCCAGGCTGTTGGGCCAGATCAGCACGACGCTGTTGGCCGCGCCATGGCTGTACGAGATCAACTGACCCTCCACGCCAAGCACGCTGCTGCGCCGGGTGGGCGCCAGACCCAGCGGTTCAACGCTGAATTGCACGCCCAATGCGCCGCGGCTATTGAAGAAGGCATCCTGGATGCGGTCGGCGGCCTCAAGCTGCTTCAGAACGTCCATGCGCACCAGATGCCCGCCGTGCCGCTCGGAATACAGGGCTTCCAGGTTGTCTTCAAGGAAGAGCTTCAGGTATTGGTCCTTGAACTGCGCCAGCCGCCCTTGCGGACCGAACATGGCCGTGAAATCCTCCAGCGAGGCGTCGGCCCGGCTCGCTGGATTGAATGGGTAGCGGTTGGCGAGCCGCTCGTCGTAGAAGCGATAGACGTCGGTGTTCCAGCGGCGCTCCAGCTCTTTCAATGCCTCGATCACGAGCACCTGCGACGATTCATCGGCCAGCTTTTTCACTTGCCGGTTCAGCGGTTCAGGCATGCCCGCGGCGATGCGCTGCAAGTTGCCGATGGCATCCTCCCCCTTGAGCGCGAAGCGGTCCAGCACCACGCCGAGCGCCGCCTTGCCCGGGTCCGGACTGTCCTGCACGCCCTTCACAACGTCATGGACCCGGGCCACTGCCGCCGTGCATTCGTCCAGGTATGAGGGCTTGTTATCCGTCGCGCGCAACACCTCTGCCAACGGAACGAAAGGACGCGCGATGGCGCCCATCTGCAAGGCTTTGGCAGCGGCGGCGGGTGTCGCCGCCTCGGCATCCGGCACGGCTTGCGGCAGCCGCGCTTCCGGCGATTGCAGGCTGGTGTTGTCTCGCACGGTCTCCACCAGACGCCGCAATGGCGCCGCGGGACTGATGACGCTACCGAGCACGCTGACCGCCTGGGAAATGTCGTCAAAGTCGGCGACCTCCAGCCGGTTCAAGCTCCGCTGCCACGTGTCGATGTAGTCGCGGCTGTAGATGGCCCGGACCCGCGTCGCGAGCACCTGCTTGTCGGCCTCCGAATACTCGATGCGCACCCGTTCGCCAAGGGTCCATTGGTCGATCAGCGCCAAATCCGAGAAGTCGCCGCTACGCGGCTCAAAATAACCATGGTAGCCACGAGCGGTAAGCAGGGCCGCAATACGCGTTTGCGGCTCGGCGCTTTGGCCTGCATCCACGGTCCGATACACGATATCGAAGGCCGGCCCGATCTCGTTGCGCAGGTCCAAGGGCGACGCCAACGCCTTGCCGGCCTGCGCGCGCATGCTCATGTAAACGCGTTGGGGCATGGGCACCTGCCGCAGCCGGCCCTGGATCTCCGCCACCCGGTCGCGATACGCCGGCAGGTCGGTGGGCGCGTACTTCATGGCGTAGGCGAGATGCTGCATGAGTCCGTTCTGCACCGCCCCATCGCCAGGAAACGCCGCCTGCCACCGCGTGCTCATCCAGTCCTGCACGATGGGCGCGCGGCGATTGTCGATGTCCTCGATCATCCGGTAGACACGCAGCGCGGCCAACTGCTCGTCGCTGTCGGCGGGCGCCGCGTTGACCGCCTCCATCACCCCGCCGGCCAGCTCCGGCAGAAACCGCCGCGACAGCAATTGCAGATATGCCTCGTCCACCTTGGGTCCGATCCTGCGTCCCTGGTACAGCCCCAGATCCGACACCACGGGCCAGGCCTCGCGGTAGTCGCCAAACACCGCCACCGCGCTGCTGATCTGGTCCAGCGGCGCCAGCAGGTTGCGGCCCGTGGGATCGGCGCTTCCATCGATCTGGAATGCGCTGAAGTCGCGGCTGCGCTCAAGCACTCGCGTTGCCATATCGCGATTGATGCCGTAATAGCGATACCAGCCGCCGATCAGCAGCAGGCTGCCCAGCGCGGCCACCGCAAAACCCAGCCGCAACACCCGCCGTTTGTCGGCCAGCACCTTCAGGTTGTCGCCCGCGAGACCCGCTTCCGGATAGATGATGCGCTGGAAGACGCGCTGCGCAAAATAGACGACCGAGCGGCCGGCGGGCTGCGTGTCCGCCAGCGGCTCGGCCAGTCCATACGACTTCGAGGCCGCGTTGATGAACGCATTGCACAGCAATCCCTGCTGATAGACGGAAGAAAAATACACGCCCCGCGGCAGCGCCGGCGTCGTGTAGCGGTCGCTGCCCAGGACCTCGGCCAGAAAGCCCAGCAACACGGGACGCATGCCCGCCAATTGGCCGACCAGGGAAAACAGCGCTTCCCGCGTTTCCAATGTGCTGGCGTCGGAGAGGGCGTCGAACACGCGCTCGTTCAACCGGGAGATGAAACCGTCATAGCGGCCGGCCAGTTCCTCCAGCCACGCGTCGTACTGCTTGACCGACTCCAGCGTGAAGGTGAACCCGAAGATGTCCTCGCGCTCCGAGCGCGGCAGGCGCGAGAAGAACGGTTCGAAACCGGCCAGCAGGTCGAACTTGCTCAGCACCACGTACAGCGGCGGCCGCGTGCCCAGATGCCGGCTCAGTTCGCTCAGGCGCGTGCGCAGCACGATCGCCAGCGCCTTGCGGTCGCTCGCCTTCTGGTTCAGCAGCGTCACCAGGTCCACCATCAGCACCACGCCATTGAGCGGCCGGCGGCTGCGATTGCGACCCAGCCAGTCGACCAGGTTTTCCCACAAGCGCCCGTGCAGGCCGGCGGGCAACATCGTGGCAGGTCCTGCGGCTTGCGCGGCTGCGTCCGTGGGACCTTCCTGGCTTGGCTCCGGCGACGCCGCCGTATCAGCGCTTGCCGTTTCAATCTGGCTGATCAATTCTCCCGGCGGATCGATCAGCACGGCCTCCCCGCCCATCCACCAGTCGATGCCGTAGGCCAGGTCCGGATCCACCGGCGCGCGCCTGCTGCCGGACTTGATCTCCCCCGTCAGCGAAAAGCGCTGACCCGAACGGTTGATGAAGCTGGTCTTGCCCGCGTTCTGCTGACCCAGCACCAGATACCAGGGCAGCGCATACAAGGCATTGCGTCCGTCCAGATTGGCGCGCAACGCGGCGAGGCTGGCATCCAGCGCGCGCTCCTGCGCCTGTACGTAACGCAGCGCCGGATCCTCCGCGCGCTGACTGGCCTGCTCGCGTTCAGCCTCCAGCCGCCGGTTGCGGCGGCGCAGCGCAATCAGCCACACGATAAGCGGCGCCATCAGCACCGCCAGCGTCGCCAGCAGGCGGCCCGGCGCATCGGCCAGCGGACGGTGGCCACGCCAACTGAACGAAGGGCCGAGCCACCAGATTCCAATCAACACGAACAGCACGGCCAACAGCAGCAGCACAGGCATCGCACTCCTGAAATGGCGGACCACCGGTCCGCCAAAGCGCTTGATATAAGCCCAGATCCTCGACATCGTGATTCCTTCTAAAACCCAGCTCTAACGTTGTTGTTCTTCCGCGTCCGGGCGGGCCGGCGCATATTTGCTCAACGGGCCGAAAAGCTCCGGCTCCCACCGGCTGGCCGGCGTGTCCTGCATGAGCCGGCAAACCCCCGCGTACAGGTCTTGCGCCAGCCACGACAGTCCGCGGGCCGCAAGCATCTCCGCGGCGATGACGCGGGCATGCCCCCGCTGCCTTGGCGTGGCGTCTGCGCCCTGCATGCCCTGCAGGCGCCGCAGC
>DALZRX010000082.1:0-11847 GCA_032015805.1 Achromobacter sp. | reverse complement strand
GCGCGCGACGCAGCATCCGGAATTCGACGCCTGGCGCTGGAGCCAGTACTGGGTTCCGCTGGATGCCGTCATCGAGTTCAAGCGAGACGTCTATACCCAGGCGTTGAACGAGTTGTCGGCTATCCTCTTTCGGCGCCATCACGAAACCCGCTACTTGCGCCAACGGGTGCATGGTCAGCGGGCTGCAGAGAATTTGCCCGAAGGAACGGACGGTCATGCGCATATTGCTGGTTGAAGACGAACGGGACATGGCGTCCTGGCTGATGCGCGCGCTCGCCCAGAGCGGGTTCGTACCCGACCACGCGGCGGACGCGCGCACGGCCGAAGCCTTCATGGCAGGCACCGAGTACGATGCCATCGTCATGGACTTGCGCCTGCCCGACAAGCATGGCCTGGTCGTCCTGCGCGAAATGCGCAATCGCGACGACCGCACGCCCGTTTTGCTCCTCACCGCGCAGGGCGCGCTGCAAGACCGGGTGCGCGGCCTGAACCTGGGCGCGGACGACTTCCTGACCAAGCCTTTCGCGCTGGAAGAACTGGAAGCCCGTCTGACGGCGCTCGTGCGCCGCAGCCGCGGCCGCCAGCATCCCCGCCTGCAATGTGGCTCCCTGTCCTATGACAGCGAAAGCCGCGCCTTCACGCTGGACGGCTCGCTGCTGTTCCTGACCCCGCGCGAACACGCTGCCCTGGCGGCGCTGCTGACGCGCAGCGGCTATCCGGTGGACAAATCGCAGTTGTTCGGCAAGGTCTTCACGCACGATAGCGAAGCCAACCCGGACGCCATCGAGGTCGTGCTGCACCGCCTGCGCAAGAAGCTGGCCGGCAGCGACGTGCGCATCGTGACCGTGCGCGGGCTGGGCTACATGCTGGAAAGCGTCGCCAGCGAGTCCGCGGAACCCTAAGTGAGCCTGCGGATCCCCGGACTGCCGCGCGTCGGCATCCGCGCGCTCCTGATCATCCTGCTGCTTCCCGGCGTGGTGGTGCTGCTTGTCATCGACAGCCTGAACGACTATCGCACCCTAGCCGAAATCACCAACGAAGCCTACGACAGCGCGCTGGTCGAACCGGCCCGGGTGCTTGAAAGCAGCCTGGAGTTCACGCCGGACGGCAAACTGCAGGTCGCCACGCCGCTATATGCGCAGGTCATGCTCGAATCGCGGGCGGGCCTGCGCAAATACTTCCGCATCGAGGAAATCGATCCGCCCTTGCCCGACGGCGCGCCCGTGCCCCCGACGCAAGGCAAGACGCTGCTCGGCATGCCGGAAATGCCGCGCCCGCCCTCCTGGCCCCGGTCGAACGGCCAACCCATCTTCTACGACAGCGTGTACCGCAACGATCCCGTGCGGGTCGTGTCGGTGGTGCGCGATCTCTATTACCAGGGCCAGCATCGCCAGGTGCTGGTGGTCGTGGCCGAAAGCACCGGCAAGCGGATCGAAGCCGAGAACAATGCGCGGCGCCAGGAGATCCTGCGCGATTCGCGGATGCTGGCGCTGGTCGTGCTGCTGGTCTGGTGGGGCGTTTCCTGGGCATTGAAGCCGCTGCGCAGGCTGCAGGCTGACATCCGGGGGCGACGCCCCGACGACCTGACGCCATTGGACTCCTCGCGCGTGCCCAGCGAAGTCGCCCCGCTCGTTGAAGCCGTCAATCACCATATCGCCCGCTATCGGCGCGTGCTGGACGAACAATCCAACTTCCTGGCCGATGCCTCGCATCAGTTGCGCACGCCGCTCGCCATCATGCTGACGCAGGCGCAATACACGCTGCGCGAACGCGACCCGGCGCGGGTCCGCGAAGGGCTGCGCGCCATCGTCGACCAACTGGGGCGTACGCGACGGCTGACCGAGCAGTTGCTGTCGCTGGCGCACGCCAACCAGGCCGGTCAGATGCCGCGCCAGTTGCTCGACATGAACGCCGTGTCGCGCGAAGTGGTCTTGCAGTACCTGCCGCTGGCGCATGAAAAGCAGCAGGATCTGGGTTGGGTACAGGCTGATGCCGAAGACGGCCAGGACACGCCGGTGCCTGTGTCCGGCAACGAGGCCGAGCTGCACGAGGCCTTGTCCAACCTTGTGCATAACGCCATCCATTACGCGCCCGTCGGCGCGCGCATCACGGTATCCGTGTGCCGCACCGACAACCGCGTCGAGGTCGCCGTGTCCGACAATGGCCCCGGCCTGGATCCGGTCATGCGCACCCGTGCCTTCACCCGTTTCGAGCGCGTGGGCACCGACAAGCCGATGACGTCCTCGGGCTCTGGCCTCGGACTGGGCATCGCGCGAGCCTACGCCCGCCGTAACGAGGGCGACATCGAGCTGCGCGATGGCGAACCCAACGACCAGGGCAGTGTCGGCCTTGCGTCGGTGCTGTGGCTGCCACTGGCGCCCACCGTATCGCAGTATCCGCGGCCCGCCGAGGTCCAGCTCAAGGGCGATCAGTAGCGCCCGTTACTTCACTGCCTGCTGCTTTTTACGCGCGTGTGGCGCCTGCCGATCAGGGATAACCCCTGAATTCAGGAATGCGACAGCGCACAGAAAGCGGATTAGCAGCTTCCTTCCGTAATCTGCGATCCGGCCTGTCGTCAGGGGCCGGGCGCTGCCTGCTTTGGTCAGCGCATGAAAGGCCGGCTAGCTCCGGCACAAGGAAGGAGGAAGAAGTGAAAAAGACAATCAACAGAAAGGATTATTACGGCGGCGCGCTCATGGTCCTGATCGGGCTGGCCGCGGTCTACGGCGGCACGGACTATCACATCGGCTCGCTCAGCCACATGGGCCCGGGATTCTTTCCCGCAGCGCTCGGCGGGCTGCTTGCGCTGACCGGCGTGCTGATCGCGATCTCGGCGCGCTCGGCCGAACCCGCAACGCCCGCAACGCCTGCGCCGGCAGAGGGCCACCCCACCGGCATGCCCGACATCCGAGGCAGTGTCTGCATCCTGCTCGGCATCCTGGCCTTCCTGCTGCTGGGCCATTACGGTGGCCTGCTCCCCGCCACGTTCGCCATCGTCTTCATCTCGGCGCTGGGCGACCGCACCAACACGATCAAACAGGCCATCCTGCTGTCGGTCGCCATGTCCGCGATCGCGGTCGTCGTCTTCTGGTGGGCGCTGCAACTGCAGCTTCCGCTGTTTCGCTGGGGTTGATGCGCCATGATTTCTCAAGCTTTGGTAGACCTTTGGTACGGCTTCGGCGTCGCGTTCCAATGGCACAACCTGATGTGGTCGTTCTTCGGCGTGCTGGTGGGCAACCTGATCGGCGTGCTGCCCGGCATGGGCGCCCTGTCCGCGATTTCCATCCTCCTGCCGCTGACTTACGTCATGCAGCCCGTGCCCGCCATCCTGATGCTGGCCGGCATTTTCTATGGCTCGCAGTATGGCGGCGCCATCGGCGCGATCCTGCTCAACCTGCCTTCGCACCCGCCGCACGCGGTCACCTGCCTCGATGGCTATCCATTGACCAAGCAGGGAAAGGGCGGGACGGCGTTGGGCATCACGATGATCTGCTCGTTCTTCGCGGCGTCGGTCGGCATCATCGTCATGATCTTTGCCTCACCGCTGCTGGTTGAAATCGCGTTCAAGTTCGGCCCCACCGAAATCTTCTCGATCATGCTGCTGGGCCTGCTGGCTGGCGCCACCATGTCGCGCGGCTCGCCGCTCAAGGGCGTGGCGATGACGCTGTTCGGCCTGATGTGCGGCGTGGTCGGCACCGACGTGAACACGGGCACCATCCGCTTTTCCTTCGGCCTGCTCGACCTGTCGGACGGCCTGGAGCTGGTCGCGATCTCGATGGGCCTGTTCGGCGTTGCCGACTTCCTGATGAGCGTGAACCGGATGACCATCATCGGCAGCGGCGCAAAACTGCGCCTGCGCGACATGCGGCCCAGCAAGCAGGAACTGAAGACCGCCTTCTGGCCCATGGTGCGCGGCACGGCCGTCGGCACGCTGTTCGGCGCCATGCCCGGTACCGGCCCGACCATCACCACGTTCGTCGCCTACGCGCTCGAGCGCAAGATCTCCAAGACGCCGGAAAAATTCGGCACCGGCATGATCGCCGGCGTGGCGTCGCCGGAAGCGTCGTCGCACTCGAAGACGCAGGTCGACTTCATTCCCACAATGAGCCTGGGCATCCCCGGCGACGCCGTGATGGCGCTGATCCTTGGCGCGCTGCTGATCCAGGGCATCCAGCCCGGTCCGCAGCTCATCACCGAGCATCCGGACATCTTCTGGGGGCTGATCGCCAGCTTCTGGGTGGGCAACGTGCTGCTCATGGTGCTGAACGTGCCGCTCATCGGCGTGTGGGTCAAGCTGCTGCAAGTGCCGTATCGCTATCTTTTCCCGTCGGCGCTGTTCTTTATCGCGGTGGGCGTGTACAGCACGCAGAACAGCCTCTTCCAGATCTGGGAAGTGCTGGCCTTCGGCGTGATCGGCGCGGTGTTGATGACGCTGGAGTTCTCGGTTGCGCCCATTCTGCTGGGCTTCGTGCTCGGCCCCATGGTCGAAGAGAATTTCCGCCGTGCGCTGCTGTTGTCGCGCGGTGACCTGGCGGTGTTCGTCGAACGTCCGATCAGCGCGTGGTTCATCGGCGCAAGCGCCTTGCTGATCGTCCTGCAGGTGTGGGCATTCCTGCGCCGCAACAAGGGCAAGAACAAGCCACAGGTGCCGCAGACGGTCTGATTCGTCGTCTCTTGCCTCTGGCCCACACGGCCCGGCATCTGCCGGGCCGTTTGATTTGTGCGGCGGCATCCCTCATGCTTGGGGTTTTATCGCCCGCGCACTGCCACCATGCACATTCTCTTTGCTTGTCCCCACCACGATCCTGACGCCTGGGTGCCTCGCCTCGAGGCCGCCATGCCCGGCTGCCGTATTTCGGTCTGGAATCCCGACGGTCCGCCGTCCGGCGCGGAGGTCGCCCTGGTATGGCGTCCGCCGGCCGAACTCTTTCAGCACGAAACCAATCTGCAAACGCTCTTCAATCTTGGGGCGGGCGTCGATGCCTTGCTGAAGATGCCGGAGATCCCTGCCCACGTGCGCATCGTGCGCCTTGAAGACGCCGGCATGTCGGTGCAGATGGCCGAATATGCGCTGTATGCGCTGCTGCGCGTCTCGCGCGATTTCGAAGCCTTCGACCAGGCCCAGGCGCGTCAACATTGGGATACCCGCGAGGGCACGCGTCAGGCGGACTGGCCTGTGGGCGTGCTGGGATTGGGGCAGGTCGGTGCGAGGGTTGCAGAGACGCTGGCCGAATTCGGCTACCCCGTGGCAGGCTGGTCACGGTCGCCGCGCGAGATCCCGGGAGTGCAGTCCTTTGCCGGGGAGGCCGCCTTGCCAGAGTTCCTGGGCCGCACGCGTTTTCTGGTCAACGTGCTGCCGCTGACGCCGGACACGCATGGCATCCTCAACCGCGAGACCCTGTCGCGTCTGCTCCCCGGCGCGCATCTGGTCAACGTGGGACGCGGTGAGCATCTGGTCGAGGACGACCTGGTGCAGATGCTCGAAGAAGGCGAGATCGCCGGCGCGACGCTCGATGTCTTCCGCACCGAACCGCTGCCCAAGGACCACCCGTTCTGGCACGACCCGCGCGTGCATGTCACGCCCCATATCGCGGCCCGCACGCTGCGCGACGAAAGTATCGAGCAGATCGCGGGCAAGGTTGCGCGGCTGATGCGCGGTGAGTCCATCACCGGCGTGGTCGAACGCTCGCGCGGCTACTGAGCCGCAGGGGGCGCGGCCTTTTCCAACCGCTGGTACATCGAGGGCAGGCGCTGCGACAAAAAGTCCAGCAGCGTCCGCACGGCGGGCATCATGCCCCGCCGTGACGGATAGATGCAATGCACGATGCCCTCGGGCGATTGCCATTGCGGCAGCACCGGCACAAGCTGCCCGCGGCGCAATTCCTCTTGCGTAGCGATCGACGGGAGCAGGGCAATGCCGCGCCCGCGCACGGCCGCTTCCGTCAGCACGATGAAGTCATTGCACGACAGTTGCGGCTTCAGTTCGATGTGCACCTCTTCACCTTTGTCGTTGCGCAGCGGCCAGCGAACTTCATTTTGCGGATCGCTGAAGCTCAGCGTGACGTGCGACGCCAGATCGTGCGGCGTGTCCGGCGCGCCGTGGCGCTGCAGGTAGCCCGGGCTGGCCACCAGCGTGCCGCGCGCCGTGCCCAGGTGCCGCACCACCAGTTCCGCGTCCGTATCAAGCTTCGTGCGGACGCGCAGCGCCAGGTCCACGCCTTCGCGGATCAGATCCACGCGCCGGTTCGTGACCAGCAACTGCACCGATATCGCGGGCCACGCATCCAGGAATTCGGGTAGCAGCGGGGCCAGCACGTCCTGCGCGATCGATACCGGGCAGCTCACGATCACCGGGCCGGTGGGCTCCGACTGCAACTGCCGCATGGCATCGTCCGCCGCCCGCGCCGAAGCGGCCATTTCGCGGCAGTAGTGAAGGTAACGCTCGCCCGCGGACGTCAGCCGCAGCCGCCGCGTCGTGCGCTGCAAGAGGCGAACGCCCAGGCTTTCTTCCAGATGGGAAATACGGCGGGACAGGCGGGATTTTGGAATGTCCAACGCGCGGGCCGCTGCGCTGAAGCCTCCTTGCTCGACGACTTGCGAAAAGTAGTAGAGGTCATTGAGATCTTGCATGATTGTTCTATGTCTGGAACGAACAGTTCATCATACCCGTATTTATGTGATCAATTAACCCATCTACAGTGTCGCCATGCACAACGGATCTGCCAACGCCGCCCAAGCGGCAAGGCCCCGCCCGATCATCCCGACGGGTGCGGCGCTGGCAGATCCAGACCGTCCGCCCCGGACGGGCCCCACTGGAGATATCTGCAATGAAGACCCTCGTCATCCTGTCCTCGATTCTCGGCGAACGTTCCAACAGCAAGCAATTGGCCGATCACCTGATTGCCCGCATCAAGAAGGCCAATCCGGCCACCGCCATCAAAGTGCGCGACATCGGTGCGCAACCCATTCCTTACTTTGACGGCAACACCGCCGGCGCCTTGTTTACCCCGGCTGAATCCCGCACGGTCGAGCAGCAGCGCCTGGTCGAGCTGAGTGACTCCCTGGTCGCCGAGCTGATGGAAGCCGACCGCATCGTGTTCGCCGTGCCCGTGTACAACTTCAACCTGCCGGCGCAGTTCAAGTCCTATCTGGACCATCTCGCCCGTGCCGGGGTGACGTTCCGTTATACGCCCGAAGGCGTGCCCGAGGGCTTGGTCAAGGGTAAACAGGTGGTCGTGCTGACTTCGCGCGGTGGCAAGGCGGAAGGCACGCCGTCGGACACGATGACACCGTACCTGCGCCAGATGCTGGCCTTCCTGGGCATGGCCGACGTGACCTTCATCGCGGCGGAAGGCATGGCCATGGGCGAAGTGGCCGCGCTGGAAGGGGTGGCCCTGGCCAAGCAACGCATCGACGCGCTGCTGCCGGCCGCCGCCGAAGCCTCGCTCGCCGCCTGACCGCGCGCCAACCCACATGCAAAAAGGCGAGCCGCGAGGCTCGCCTTTGTTTTTGCGTGAACCCGCGGGCTCAGTCGCGCAGGCGCTTGATCAGGCTGGACGTGTCCCAGCGGCCGCCGCCCAGTTTCTGGACATCGCCATAGAACTGGTCCACGAGCGCCGTCAGCGGCAGGCGCGCGCCGTTATTGCGCGCCTCGGCCAGCACCAGGCCCAGATCCTTGCGCATCCAGTCCACCGCGAAGCCGAATTCGAACTTGTCGTCGACCATGGTGCCGCCACGATTTTCCATCTGCCAGCTTTGCGCGGCGCCCTTGCTGATGACGTCCAGCACCTGCTTCATGTCCAGATCGGCCGCCTGGCCAAATGCGATGGCTTCGGACAGGCCTTGCACGATGCCGGCGATGCAGATCTGGTTGACCATCTTGGCGAGCTGGCCGGCGCCCGGCGGGCCCACCAGGGTGACGGCACGGCCGAAACATTGGGCCACGGGCTTGATGGCGTCAAACACCGCCTGTTCGCCGCCGCACATGACCGTCAGCGCGCCGTTGACGGCGCCCGCCTGGCCGCCGGACACGGGCGCGTCCACGAAATTCAGGCCCAGCTCCTTGGCTTTGGCGTGGAGTTCGCGCGCCACATCGGCGGACGCCGTGGTGTGGTCGACAAACACGGCGCCGGGCGCCATGCCGGCGAACGCGCCGTCCGGACCCAGCACCACACTGCGCAGGTCGTCGTCGTTGCCAACGCAGGCAAAGACGATCTGCGCGCCGGCAACGGCTTCGCGCGGCGTGGCTGCGCTGTGGCCGCCGAACTCGGCGACCCAGGCCTGGGCCTTGGCGGGCGTGCGGTTGTAGACGGTGACGTCATGCCCGGCGCGGGACAGGTGACCGGCCATGGGCAAGCCCATCACGCCCAATCCGAGGAAAGCGACTTTCTGGGCTACGGCTGCGTCGTAGCTCTTGGTACCGATCGTTGCCATGCAATGGACTCCGCTGAATAAGGGTAGGTCTGTTTCAGGACACTAACCTTAACGCAATCAAAAGCCGGCGGCGAGTCCATCCCGCCGGCTGTCGCTGGCGCTGACGTAGCCGTCGACGGCCGGGTCGCCCAGCCGCCAGATGAACTGGCCCGATCCGAAGTCCATGTAGGGGTCGTCCATGCCTTGCAGCACGTGGCCGCGCTCGCGTAATCCTTGCGCAACGGCAGGGGATACCGTGGGCTCCAGGTCAACCTCCAGGCCCCGGTTCCACTTCCATCGCGGGGCATCGCAGGCCGTCTGCGGCTGCTGGCCGTAATCCAGCATGCGCACCAGCGCCTGCATCTGGCCCTGCGGTTGCATGTTGCCGCCCATGACGCCAAAGCTCATCACCGGCGCGCCGTCGCGCATCAGAAAGCCCGGGATGATCGTATGGAAGGGCCGCTTGCCCCCGGCGACCACGTTCGGATGCTCGGGGTCGGTGCTGAAGCCGTGCCCGCGGTTCTGCAGGCTGACGCCCGTGCCCGGCACCACGACGCCGGATCCGAATCCCATGTAGTTCGATTGGATGAAGCTCACCATCATGCCGTTGCGGTCGGCGGCGGTCAGGTACACCGTGCCGCCTTGTGGGGCATGGCCGGTCGCAAAGGCCTGGGCCGATCGCGGATCGATGAGACGCGCACGTTCGGCCAGGTAGTCTGCGCGCAGCATCTGTTCCGGTGCGACCCGCATGTGGCGCGCATCCGCCACGTGCGCATAGACGTCGGCAAAGGCCAGCTTCATGGCTTCGATCAGCAGGTGCTGCGTTTCGGGATGATCGATGGGACGCGCCGCCAGATCGAAGTTCTGCAGGATGCCCAGCGCGATCAGCGCGGCGATGCCTTGGCCGTTGGGCGGAATCTGGTGCAGCGTATGGCCGCGGTACGACTGGCTGATCGGGGTGACCCATTCGGGCGCGTAGTCGCGCAGATCCTTCAGCGTCAGGGCCGCATCGTGCGCCTGGGCGTGCGCCACCAGCTTGTGTGCGGTCTCGCCTTCATAGAAGTCGCGCCCGCTGGTCGCGGCTATGCGCTTGAGCGTCGCCGCCGCGCCTTGCAGGACGAAGTGTTCGCCGATGTGCGGGGGGCGCCCGCGCGGCAGGAAATGATCGGCGAAGCCGGGCTGCGGCTGCAGCACGTCGGCCTGCGCAGTCCACTTCTGATGCACCATCGGCGTGATCGCGAAACCGCGCTCGGCGTATTCGATGGCGGGAGCGAGGATGTCGGCGAATGACAGGCGGCCCAGCTTCTCGTGCAGTGCGCCCCAGCCTGCCACGCAGCCGGGAACGGTCACACTGTCCCAGCCCCGCGCCGGCATCGACTCTTGATGCTTGCGCCGGAAGTAGTCCACGTTCCACGCTGCCGGCGCCGGTCCGGATGCGTTGAGGCCATGCAGCTTGGCGCCGTCCCAGACGATCGCAAAACAGTCAGATCCCAAGCCGTTGCTGACCGGTTCGGTCAGTGCCAGGGTGGACGCCGCGGCGATCGCCGCGTCCACCGCGTTGCCGCCCTGCGCGAGGATCCGCAGGCCAGCCTGGGCGGCAAGGGGGTGGGACGTGGCAACGACATTGCGCGCGAAGACAGGCGTGCGGGTGGTCGTGTAGGGATTCTTCCAGTCGAAATTCATGTCCGAATCGTCGCGTGGGGTAAACCCGTAGCTTAACGTAGATGAATTCGGCGGCGTACGATTTGTTTCTGTAGGTAATTTTCAGTAGTCATCAGCCGGAATATGGAGAGGCGAGCAAAGAAAAACCCCGGGACAGGCCCGGGGTTTTTGAGGTCAGCGCCGCGGCATGGCGGCGTGCTGTTCGTTACTCTTCTTCGACGAAGGTCTCTTCGCGCTTCTTGCGGATGGCCGGCAGGGCCACCAGGATCACCAGGAACACGGCGACGCCCAACAGGGTAGCCGACAGCGGACGCGTCACGAAGGTGGAGAAGTCGCCACGCGACAGCAGCAGGGCACGGCGGAAGTTCTCTTCCATCATGGGGCCCAGCACCAGGCCCAGCAGCAGCGGCGCGCCTTCGCACTTCAGCTTCGACCAGACGTAGCCGATGATGCCGAACATGGCCGTGGTGAAGATGTCGAACGGGTTGTAGTTAAGTGAATACACACCGATCGTGCAGAACACCAGAATCGCCGGGAACAGGATGCGGTAAGGCACCTTCAGCAGCTTGACCCACAGGCCGATCAGCGGCAGGTTCAGCACCACCAGCATCAGGTTGCCGAGCCACATCGAGGCGATCAGGCCCCAGAACAGCTCGGGGTGGCTCGTCATGACTTGCGGGCCGGGCTGGATGTTGTGGATCGTCATGGCGCCCACCATCAGCGCCATCACGGCGTTGCCGGGGATACCAAGCGTCAGCAGGGGGATGAACGACGTCTGGGCTGCAGCGTTGTTCGCCGATTCCGGGCCCGCCAGGCCGGCCGGGTGGCCCTTGCCGAAGCGTTCCGGGTTCTTCGAGATCTTCTTTTCCAGCGTGTAGGAAGCGAACGACGACAGAACCGCGCCACCACCCGGCAGGATGCCCAGGGCCGAACCCAGCGCCGTGCCACGCAGCACGGCGGGAGCGGCTTCCTTGAATTCCTGCTTGTTCGGATACAGCGAGCCGATCTTGTCGGTGATGTCGACGCGGTTTTCCTTCTGCTCGAGGTTGGTCATGATTTCGGCAAAGCCGAACACGCCCATGGCCACGATGGCGAAGTCGATGCCGTCTTGCAGTTCCGGCACGCCGAAGTCAAAGCGGGCAACGCCCGAGTTCACGTCGGTACCGACCATGCCGAGCAGCAGGCCCAGGATGATCATCGAAATCGCCTTGGGCAGCGAGCCCGAAGCCAGCACCACGGCGCCAACCAGACCCAGGCACATCAGCGAGAAGTATTCGGCGGGGCCGAACTTGAACGCGACTTCAGCCAGCGGGGGCGCAAAGGCAGCCAGCAGCAGCGTGGCGACGCAACCGGCGAAGAACGAACCGAGTGCGGCGATTGCCAGCGCGGCGCCCGCCCGGCCGTTGCGGGCCATCTGGTGACCGTCCAGCACGGTCACCACCGCGGACGTTTCTCCTGGCAAGGCCACAAGAATTGCCGTCGTGGAGCCGCCGTACTGAGCGCCGTAGTAAATACCCGCCAGCATGATCAGGCCGGCCACCGGAGGCAGCACGTACGTGATCGGCAGCAGCATTGCGATGGTCGGAACGGGGCCAATGCCCGGCAGCACGCCGATCAGCGTACCCAGGATGCAGCCCAGCAGTGCATACATCAGGTTCTCGGGCGTGAACGCCACCGAGAAACCCATCATCAGGTTGTCAAACAATTCCATGGCCGGTTGCTCCTCAGTTCATGCCCAGAAACGACGGCCACAGCGGGAAAATCAGCCCCAGC
>DALZRX010000081.1:0-11973 GCA_032015805.1 Achromobacter sp. | reverse complement strand
CCCATCGCGCCGGCCCCGCAGCCTGTGCCCCCGGTCAGCGCGCAACAGCCCATCGTGGTGCCTGCCGCTGCGCCCGCCGCCAAGGCGCAAGCCCTGCATGACGTGGTCAACGCCGCCGGCCTGAAGTGGGTGGAAACCGATCCGGAGCGCCACGCGCAGACGCAGCAACGCATTGCCGCTTCGTATTCGCCGGTCCGCCTGGGCCGCGAGCGCAAGCCGGTGACGCCCGTGTCGAACGAACCGCTGGTCCAGGTCGAAACGCGGCACTAAGCCGCAAGCCCGCAAGGGCTTCGCCTGACAGGCACAGCACCCCGCAAGCCGGATACCGGCATGCGGGGTGTTTTTTTTGAGTGAGCTCAGTCGCCTTCGCGCCGCGCCCTTGGGTCGATGGCCCGGCCCGCCTCCTCGACAAAGGCTTCCGCCAGCGCCGAATGCGGCATGTGCCGCGCCCAGAGAATGCCCATCCGGCGCAGGGGCGCGCGCCCGGGCAGCAGCACGCGCTTGACGCGGCGGCTGTCCAGCCAGTCAGGCGCCCAATCCGGCACCAGCGACACGCCCAGCCCCTCGGACACCATGCAGGCAATGCCCATCAGGCCGTCCACCTCCAGGCGCTCGCGCGGCGCAATGCCATGCTGGCGCAGATACTGGTCCGCCAGGCGGCCGCCCCAGACGTTGCGGTCGTAGCGGATGAAGGGTTGCGTCTGCATCAGCTCGTGCGCGTCGTTGCCCGGCGTGTCGGGCGGGGCAAGCACGACCAGCGGCTCTTCGGTGACCTGCTTCCAGGCGTAGCCCTTGGACAGGTTGAACTGAGGCTTGACGATGAACGCCGCGTCCAGATCGCCGTTGATCACACGGTGGTACAGATGATTGGACGTGCCCGGCTCCATGAAGACCGCCAGCTTGGGCATCCGCCGATAGAGGCGGGCCAGCACGATCGGCATGATGCCCGTCAGCGCCGAGGCCGAGACGCCCAGGCGCAACTCGCCCAACGGCGCATCGTCGGCGGCGCTGGCCCGCAGGTCGCGCACCTCTCGCAGCACGGTGCGGGCGCGCTCCAGCACTTTCAGGCCGGCTTCGGTAGCCTTGACGCTGCGGCCCACGCGCTTGACCAGCGTGGCGCCCAGTTCTTCCTCCAGCGTACGCACGCGCGCGGCGATGGCCGCGGGCGTCAGGTCCAGCCGCCGCGCCGCCTCGGCCAGCGAGCCGCTCTCGACCACCGACACAAAGCTCTGCACATATCGCGTATCCACGATCTCCCCCTCTTGTAGATGCGTGGTTTGACCGACGGCAAACCACAACAATTTTATGGATTGAACCCATTAAACAGCAGATGTTTGTTGGACGGATCAATGCCAGAATCGAAGATCGCAGCCGCGCCGCCGCGGCGCTTTTCTTCCATTCACCCGATAACGAGTAGAGACATGACGACCCCTGCCCGCATTCCCGGCGTTTTTTCCCCGGTCCTGACGCCGTTCGATGAGCGCTACCGCCCGGCATTGGGGCGCTACGTGAAGCACTGCCGCTGGCTGCGGGAGCAGTCCGTCGGCCTGGCCATCTTCGGCACCAACTCCGAGGCCAACTCGCTGTCGCTGGCTGAAAAGCACTCGTTGCTGGACGCGCTGCTCGAAGCGGGCGTGGAACCCGCGGCCTTGATGCCCGGCACCGGCGCGTGCGCGCTGCCCGACGCCGTTGCGCTCACCCAGCATGCGGTGCGCAGCGGCAGCATGGGCGTGCTGGTGCTGCCGCCCTTCTACTACAAGGGCGTAAGCGACGAAGGCCTTTTCCGCTATTACGCTGAACTGATCGAGGGCGTGGGCGACGACAAGCTGCGCATGTACCTGTATCACATCCCCCCGGTCAGCCAAGTGCCCTTGAGCCTGGACCTCATCGATCGCCTGCTGGACCGCTACCCCGGCATCGTCGCGGGCGTCAAAGACAGCGGCAGCGATTGGGCCAACACGGCAGCCATGATCGAGCGCTTTACGCCGCGCGGATTCCAGGTCTACGCGGGCAGCGAGGCTTTCCTGCTGCAAACGCTGCGCGCAGGCGGCGTGGGCTGCATCACGGCCACGGGCAACGTCAATCCCGGTCCCATCGTTGCCCTGCAGCAGCGTTGGCAGGAAGCGGACGCCGACGAGCGTCAGGCCGGATTGAACGCCACGCGCAATGTGTTCCAGCAATTCCCCATGATTCCCGCCATGAAGGCGGCCATTGCCTGGAAGTCTGGCGATGCCGCGTGGGCCACGGTGCGCCCGCCCCTGGTTGAGCTGAATGCCACGCAGACCGACGCCTTGAAGGCCGCGCTGCAATCCAATGGCTTTGACATGCCGGGCGCAGCCGCGCTGTCCGACGCCTGAGCGTTGGTTTCCGCAGGCGGACGGTCATGCCTGACCGTCCGCAGCGGCTTTCGGCTGATCAGCTCACGACGCCGATGTTCCACGGCACGAACTCATGATCGCCCAACCCCAGCAATTCGCTCTTGCTGCGGGCGCCTGACGCCACGCGCAGAATCTCCTCGAAGATCCGCTCGGCCACCTCCTGCAGCGTCGCGGTGCCATCCAGGATGTCGCCGCAATTGATGTCCATGTCTTCGGTCAGCCGCTCGTACATCGGCGTGTTGGTGGCAAGCTTCAGCGACGGCACGGGCTTGGCGCCGAACATCGAGCCGCGGCCCGTTGTAAAGCAGATCATGTTGGCGCCTCCCGCAATCTGCCCGGTCGCCGAAACCGGATCGAAACCCGGCGTGTCCATGAACACCATGCCCGGCTGCCGAACGGGTTCGGCGTAACGGTAGACCTCCATCAGCGCCGTGGTGCCGCCCTTCATCGATGAGCCCAGCGATTTCTCGAAGATATTGGCAAGGCCGCCCATCTGGTTGCCCGGACTGACCTTGCCGTTGATCTGCACGTCGCGGCCGGGCGAATATTCTTCCTTCCACCAGCGGATGCGCTGGACCAGTTTTTCGCCCACTTCGCGGCTGCGCGCCCGCGACGTCAGGGTGTGCTCGACGCCATAGATTTCCGGCGTTTCAGACAGGATGGCAGTGCCGCCGTGGCGCACCAGGATATCCATCGCCGCGCCCAAGGCCGGATTCGCGGTGATCGATGAAAAGCCGTCCGATCCGCCGCACTGCAGGCCGATCTTCAGATGCCGCGCGGAGACCGGCACGCGTTGAATGTCGTTCGCGGCGGGTAGCATCGACTTCACGGCGGCAACGCCCGCCTCGATCGTCTTCCGGGTGCCCCCCGTCTCCTGCATGATGAAGGTCTGCAGGCGCGCGCCTGCTTCAAGGCCCTGGTCCTTGAGCAACGCATCGAGCTGATTGCGTTCGCAGCCCAGGCCGACGATCAGCACGCCGGCGAAATTCGCATGACAGGCGTACCCGCCCGTCGTGCGCCGCAAGAGGTCCATCGGCTCGCCGGACATCTCCATGCCGCAGCCCATGCCGTGGCTCAGGGCCACCACGCCATCCACATTGGGGTAGGCCGCCAACACTTCGGGCGTGAACGCCGCCGCAATCCGATGCACGACCGTGGCCGAACAGTTCACCGTGGCAAGGATGCCAATGTAGTTGCGCGTCCCCACCTGCCCGTTGGCGCGCACGATGCCCTGGAATTGCGCCTGCTCCGATTCGGGCAGCAAGGACGTCGGCACGTAGTCGCGGGCATGCGCGTAGTCGCGATCGAACTCCTGGAAGTCCATGTTGTGCGAATGCACGTAGGTGCCGGCCGGAATGTCCGTGGCCGCGAAGCCGATGCACACGTTGTATTTCAGGATCGGCTCGCCCGCGCGCAGGTCGCGTGCCGCGATCTTGTGCCCGGCGGGCACCTGGCTGCGGCTGACGAGCTCTTCAGAGGGGACGGCGGTGCCGATGCCGATGGGCACGCGCGCCACCACGACGTTGTCAGCGGAATGCAGGCGGATGACGGGGCCGGTGGCGCGTTTTTCGGTGAAGTCGATCATTTCATTGTCTCGGGTGAATGGATGGGGGGCCGGCAGCAGGCCGGCCGCCCGCTGGCGCCGCCTGCGCGCCAGCACAAGGGGGGCCTTACTCCGGCTTGATGCCGATGTCGCGGATCAGCACCGACCAGCGCGGCAGCTCGGCGCCCACAAACTGGCTGAAGGCTGCCGAATTGCTGCCGACCACCGTGAACCCCTGCTCGCTCAGCTTGGCCTGCATGTCTTTCTGCAGAAGCGCGTTGCGGATCGAGCTGGAAAGCTTGTCGATCACCGGCTTGGGCGTCTTGGCCGGCGCGAAGACGCCATACCACGTCGACACCTCGAAGTCCTTGAAGCCCGATTCGGCCAGCGTGGGAATCTCGGGCGCCTTCGGGTCGCGTTTGAGGCTGGTGATGGCCAGCGGGCGGACCTTGCCCGACGCGATGTGCGGCAGCGCCACCGGCAGGTTCGCGAACATGTAGGGCACGTGTCCGCCCAAAACGTCGGCGATGGCGGCCGACTCGCCCTTGTAGGGCACATGCGTGACCTTGGTGCCGACCATGTGGGCATACAGTTCGCCTGCGATGTGCTGCGGCCCGCCCTGGCCGGACGAGGCATAGCTCAGCGCGCCGTTGCCGGCCTTGCGGATGTACTCGGTCAGTTCGCCCACGCTTTTCGCGTCGACCAGCGCGGGGTTGACCACCAGGATCAGCGGCATGGTCACGACCTGCGACACCGGCTCGAAGTCCTTTTCGGGCTTGAACGGCAGCGTCGGGAACAAGGACGGGGCCACCACCATGGTGGACTGCGATCCGAGGAACAACGAATAGCCATCCGCGGGCGATCGCGCGACGTTGTCCGCGGCGATCGTGCCCGTGGCGCCGGCGCGGTTTTCCACCACCACCTGTTGGCCAAGGCTTTCGGCCATCTTGGCGCCCACCAGGCGAGCGACGATGTCCGCGCCGCCGCCCGGCGCAAAGCCGACAACCATGCGCAAGGGCTTGTTGGGGAAATCTTCGGCTGACGCGGCGGACGAGACGGTGGCCAAGGCGAGTGCCAGGCCGACGGCGCCGGCCATGCGCGACAAGCGGCGTGCTTGCGTACAGGGGTATTTCATCTGATGTCTCCGTGTGCCGCCAGCCCAGGCATATCGCGATCGCGCATCGAGCGGCGAACCGGAGCCCTGGCGACGGCTCGTTGTGGTTTTGTGTGTTGCCAGGGCATTCTGGCCATTGCACTCCACACCAACAAGTACGTGGACAAGCCGTCAGAACATAATTTTTTTGTTGTTTTTCAACGGGCCAGAAGCGGCTCGCCATTCTGGACGGCCGAAAAAAAACCACCCCGGAGGGTGGTTTTCAAGATCTGCGGAGCAGGACGTCCGTCAGGACGGCGTGTCCTGCTTCGACGCGTGCAATCAGAACTGGTACGTGTAGGTGAGCTGCACCACGTCCAGGCCCGGGTTCGGGCGCTTGATGCTGGCGTTCGAGAAGTGCGAATAACGCACGCCGATGCGGTTGTTCGGCGTCACGAGGAAGCCCACGCCGACGTGATCGCCGAACTGGAAGGCCGTGCTGATGTTTTCGTCGGCAAAGCGCGTGCTGGAGAACAGCGTGGCGCCGATGCCCGCTTCGATGTAGAAGCGCTCGCCAGTCCACCAGCGGAACATCGGGATGGCGTTGAACTGCCACACGTGGCCCGGGGAACGCGAGCCATCGGCCTGCCAGTACGATGCGCCGAATTCAGGCGTCAGATCCAGACGGCCCCAATTGCCACCGAATTGATACGTCCAGAGCGAGGCAGTCTCGTAGTTGAGGGTCAGGCGCTGGTAGTGATCGCCAATGCCGTAATGCAGGCTCACGCCGCCTTGGGTACCTTCGGACGACTGGGCGCTGGCAAAGGTGGCAACCCCAGCCAGGGCCAGGCCGGCAAGGCGCGTCAGCATTTTCTTCTTCGTCGACTGCATGGGAATAACTCCATCTATTTCTGGACTAACGGGGAACCTTAGCAAAATCCGGACCAACTGGCTTTGCGCATGTCGCAAACTGGCAACATATCGGCATGAAAAAGACTGTTCCGGATTTGGCGTGATTCAGGCTTGTGAAATTACGCTAGGGCGCCAGAGCAAGTGCCGTGCCCACGGTCGCCGCCATGCTCAAAAAAATGCCGCCAGGAGCGCGAAGCCGCCGGCGGCATGTCTTCGAAGCCGGTGCGCCCAGAGGCGGCTGTCCGGCAACGGCTGCAGGGTCAGGCGGTAACCACGTCCGCAGGCTGATTGGTCAGCAGGGCCAGCAGGCGGGCGATTTCCTCGCGGAGCTGGCGGCGGTCGACGACCATGTCGATTGCGCCCTTCTGCAGCAGGAACTCTGCGCGCTGGAAGCCTTCCGGCAACTTCTCGCGCACCGTCTGTTCGATCACGCGCGGGCCGGCAAAGCCGATCAGCGCCTTGGGCTCGGCGATGACGACGTCACCCATGAAGGCAAAGCTGGCGGACACGCCACCCATGGTGGGATCGGTCAGCACGCTGATGAACGGCAGGCCGGCGGCCGACAGGCGGGTCAGCATGGCGTTCGTCTTGGCCATCTGCATGAGCGACAGCAGGCTTTCCTGCATGCGCGCGCCGCCCGAAGCGGCGACACAGATGAAGGGCGTCTTGTTGTCCAGCGCGGCCTGGGCGCCGCGAGCGAAGCGCTCGCCGACCACCGAGCCCATGGAGCCGCCCATGAACTCGAATTCAAAGCAGGCCAGCGTCGCCGGCACGCCACGAATCGAGCCGCTGACCACCACCAGCGCATCGGTCTCGCCGGTCTGCTTGACGGCTTCGGCCAGGCGCTCGGGATATTTGCGGGTGTCCTTGAATTTCAGCGAATCGACCGAGCGCGTGCTCTGGCCGATCTCGACGCGGCCTTCCATGTCGAGCAGCGAGTCGATGCGGGCGCGGGCGCCGATGCGCATGTGGTGATCGCACTTGGGGCAGACGTGCAGGTTGGCCGCCAGGTCTTCGCTGTACAGCACCGTTTCGCAAGACGGGCATTTCACCCACAGGCCTTCGGGCACGCGGCGGGCGCCGCTGTCGCTGGTTTTGTTGATGCGAGGCGGCAGGAGTTTTTCGATCCAGCTCATTGTTTGTTCATCCCGTAAGGAAGTCGCGCCAGGCCGCTCAGGCCGACGCGCTCGGTCGTTTTACTTGATCCAGCGCCTGCCGGATGGTGCGCAGCCAGCCGCTGGCGGCGGCGACTGCGGCGTCGGTTTGCTGGGCAGCCGGTACGTTGGCGACCGCCTGCTCCATGGTTTCAATCAGTTTGCTGCCGATGACGACCGCATCGGCTGTACGGGCCACGCGCTGGGCGCTTTCGGCGTCCCGGATGCCGAAGCCCACGCCGACCGGAATGTCGCGCACGTGGCGGCGAATGACGGCCACACGGTCGGCGACGTCGCCGGTATTGAGCGACCCGGCGCCCGTCACGCCCTTGAGCGACACGTAGTACACATAGCCTCGTGCAACCTCGGCGACGGCCTTGATGCGTTCTTCCGTGGACGTGGGCGCCAACAGGAAGATGGGCGCAATGCCTTGTTCGCCCAGGGTGGCGGCGAACTCGATGACTTCTTCGGGCGGATAGTCGACGACCAGCACGCCATCCACGCCGGCTTGTGCGGCCCGGCTTGCAAACTGGGTCTGGCCCATCCGCTCGATGGGGTTGGCATAGCCCATCAGGACCACGGGGGTCGCGGTGTCGCGCTGGCGGAATTCAGCCACCAGCTCGAGCACGCGGGACAGTCCCACGCCCTGTGCAATGGCGCGCTCGGCGGCGCGCTGGATCACGGGGCCGTCAGCCATGGGATCGGAGAACGGCACGCCCAGTTCGATGACGTCGGCGCCGGCTTCGACCAGCGCATGCATCAGCGGAACCGTGGCGGCGGGGGAAGGATCGCCGGCGGCGATGTAGGGAATCAGGGCCGCGGCGCGGCCGGATTCTGCGGTGCGCGCGAAAGCCGCGGCAATGCGATCAGTGCGGGTTGTCATGTTCAGAGCTCGATGCCGGCGCGTTCGGCGACGGTGTGCATGTCCTTGTCGCCGCGGCCCGACAGATTGACCAGGATCACGGCATCGCGCGGCAGCGTGGCGGCCATCTTTGCGGCTTGGGCGATGGCGTGCGACGACTCCAGCGCGGGCATGATGCCCTCGATGCGGCAGCAGTCGTGGAAGGCCTTCAGGGCTTCGTCATCGGTGATGCCGACATATTCGGCGCGGCCCGAGTCCTTGAGCCATGCGTGTTCCGGACCGACGCCGGGATAATCCAGGCCGGCGGAGACGGAGTGGGTTTCCTGGACCTGGCCGTCGGCGTTCTGCATGACGTAGGTGCGGTTGCCGTGCAGCACGCCCACCTGGCCCGCGGCCAGCGATGCCGCGTGTTTGCCGCTGTCCATGCCCTCGCCCGCGGCTTCGACGCCGATCAGGCGGACTTCTTCATGGGGGATGTAGGGGTGGAAGATGCCCATGGCGTTGGAGCCGCCGCCCACCGCCGCCACCACGTAGTCGGGCTGGCGGCCGATGGCTTCGGGCATCTGCGTCAGGCACTCGTTGCCGATGACGGTCTGGAAGTCGCGCACCATGCGGGGATAGGGGTCGGGACCCGCTACCGTGCCGATGATGTAGAAGGTGTTTTCGATGTTGGTGACCCAGTCGCGCATGGCTTCGTTGAGCGCGTCCTTGAGGGTGCGGGAACCGGAGTTCACGGGCACCACCGTCGCACCCAGCAGCTTCATGCGGTAGACGTTGGAGGCCTGGCGGCGCACGTCTTCGCTGCCCATGTACACCACGCATTCCATGCCGTAGCGGGCTGCGACCGTGGCGGTGGCCACGCCGTGCTGGCCCGCCCCGGTCTCGGCGATGACGCGCGGCTTGCCCATGCGCTTGGCCAGGAGTGCCTGGCCAATGCAGTTGTTCACCTTGTGCGCGCCGGTGTGGTTCAGGTCTTCGCGCTTGAACCAGATCTGGGCGCCGCCCACCAGCTCGGACCAGCGGCGAGCGTGATAGACCGGGCTGGGACGGCCGACGAAATGCTTGAGTTCGTAGTTGAACTCTTCCAGGAAGGCGGGATCGACACGGTAGCGGTCATAGGCGGCACGCAGCTCGTCGAGCGCGTGCATCAGCGTTTCCGCCACGAAAACACCGCCATAAGGCCCGAAATGGCCCTTGGCATCCGGAAAGTCGTAAGGTTTCACCAAAGCATCTCCCCCGGGATCGCGGCAGGCCACTGCCGGCCGCAAATCCGGTTTGCAACCCGTCATTTTACCTGACGCGGACGGCACCGGCGTGCCGCCCGCACCCGGGCGCCCCGCTCGTCAGAGGGACTGCCCCATGCGGCGCAGGAAGGTTTCGCACGCGGCGAGCTGGTCCAGGGCGACGTATTCGTCGGGCTTGTGGGCCTGTTCGATATGGCCCGGGCCGCACACCACCGTCGGAATGCCGATTCCCTGGAACAGCCCCGCCTCGGTGCCGTAGGCCACCTTGCGCGTGGCGCGGTCTTCGGTCAGGGCGCGCACGAGCTGGGTGATGGCGGCTTCTTCGGACGCTTCCAGGGCAGGCGCGGCGGCCCCGGTTTCGATTTCGATGCTGGCGCCCTCGAATTCGGCCTTCATGCGCGGCAGCAGCTCTTCGCGCACGTATTTCTCGACTTCCGCCTGGATGTCGTCGGGACGCATGCCCGGCAGGTTGCGGAATTCGTAGGTGAATTCGCACAGTTCGGGAATGGTGTTGACCGCGATGCCGCCCCGGATCTGGTTGGTGGTCATCGTGGAGAACGGCACGTCGTAGAACTGGTCGTAGGGGCCGTTGGCCTTGAAGCTGTCGGCGACATCGCGAATGCGGCAGATCAGGCGGGCGGCGTATTCGA
Source organism: Achromobacter sp. (assembly GCA_032015805.1). GTDB lineage: Bacteria > Pseudomonadota > Gammaproteobacteria > Burkholderiales > Burkholderiaceae_B > Achromobacter. The sequence continues at coordinate 2,137 of DALZRX010000081.1, read as the reverse complement.
TGGCGTTGCAGCCGCGCGGCGTGAGCGACGAGTGGGCCGCTTTGCCATGCACCTTGCAGCGGAAGAGATTGATCCCCTTGTGAGCCACGACCACCTGCATGCCGGTGGGTTCGCCCACCACGCAGCCTTCGGGGTGGATGCCGCGCTCCTGCAGATCAGCCAACATGTACGGCGCGCCCGCGCAGCCGACTTCCTCGTCGTAGGAGAACGCCAGGTGGATCGGCTTTTTGCGCGGCATGGCCATGAATTCCGGCACCAGGGCCAGCGATCCGGCAATGAAGCCCTTCATGTCGCAGCTGCCGCGGCCGTAGAGCAGGCCGTCTTTTTCGACGAGTTTGAACGGGTCCGTGCTCCAGTCCTGGCCGTCCACCGGCACCACGTCGGTATGGCCCGACAGGACGATGCCACCCTGCTGGTTGCCGTCTTGCGCGGGCAGCGTGGCGAACAGGTTGGCCTTGGTGCGCTCGGGGTTGTGCGCCAGCCATGCATCGACGCCCTGACCCTTGAGCCAGTCACGGACGGTTTCGATCAGGGCAAGATTGGAATTGCGGCTGGTGGTGTCAAAGCCAACCAGCGTTTCCAGCCAGGTGCGCGCGTTCATGTCACTACTCTCTTGGGGAAAAGATGCAGTGTAAAGCCAGGAAGCGGCCACGTCTCGGACGACCGGCAAGACGCCCGGCGGGGCAAACCGCCTAGAATGTCGGCCGGAATTTGAAAGCCCCAAGTAAAAGCCCCCAAGGAGAACCCGTGCAGCACAAAGCAGTCCCCACACGCAACATCGTGGCAGCGGTGATAGGCAACGCCCTCGAATGGTATGACTTCCTGGTGTTCGCGTTCATGACGCCGATCATCGCCAAACTGTTCTTCCCCACCGATCCCAGCGTCCCCGGCAGCGAGCTGAACGCCATCCTCATGACCACGGCCATCTTCGGCGTGGGCTTCTTCATGCGCCCGGTGGGCGGCATCATCCTGGGCCTGTACGGCGACCGCAAGGGCCGCAAGGCCGCCATGGTGCTGGTGACCTCGCTGATGGCCGTGTCCATCGCGCTGATCACCGTTGCCCCGACCTACCATGCCGCCGGCATCCTGGCGCCGATCTTCATCCTGATCGCGCGCCTGCTGCAGGGCTTCTCGGCGGGCGGCGAGTTCGGCACGTCGACGGCGCTTCTGATCGAAATGGCGCCCAACGGCAAGCGCGGCTTTTACGGCTCGTGGCAGATGGCCGGCCAGATGCTCGCCCTGCTGATCGGGGCGGCCTGCGGCACGCTGATCACCGAGTTCTTCACCGAGCAGCAGATCGCCGACTGGGCATGGCGCCTGCCGTTCGCCTTCGGCCTGGTGATTGTGCCGATCGCCATCTATATCCGCCGCAACGTCGACGAAACCGACGCCTTCAAGCAAATGAAGGAAGCCGATCGCCAAGCCGCCGAACGCGGCGAGGTGCAGCGCCTGACGCTGGGCCAGATGCTGCGCACCCACACGCGCGAAACGCTGATCGGCGTGGGCCTCGTGGTGACGGCCACGGTGTCCATCTACATCACATTCACGTACCTGGTCACGTATTCGACCAAGGTCCTGATGCTGCCGCTGAACCACACCTTCCTGGTGCAGATGGCCGGCGCGGCGCTGATGGTGCTGCTGACCCCGTTCATGGGCGCCTGGTCCGACCGCGTCGGCCGCCGCCCGCTCGTGATCGGCTCGTTGATCGGCTATCTGATCGTGCTGTATCCGCTGTACTTCTGGCTGTCTGACGCACCGTCGATCGGCCGCCTGCTGACCGTGCAGATCGTGGTCTGCATTTTCGTGTCGGCGTTCTTCGGGGTGTTCAGCACCGTGATGGCGGAACTGTTCCCCGCGCGCGTGCGTTCGGTGGGCCTGTCGCTGGCCTACAACGTGGCCGTGATGATCTTCGGCGGATTCGCGCAGTTCATCGTGACCTGGCTGATCAAGACCACCGGCTCGCCCATGGCGCCCGCCTACTACGTGATGTTCGGCGTGGCCCTGGGCCTGGTTGCCGCGTTCTACATGCGTGACCGCGCGCACGAGGACCTGGAGCACTGAAGCTTGAACCGCCCCGCGCCGTGCCGGGGTTCGGGCCCCGCGCCCGCACCGGCCCGCGCGGGGCATGATCCGGCAG
>DALZRX010000080.1:0-12104 GCA_032015805.1 Achromobacter sp. | reverse complement strand
TTTTATTGCTCAAAACCCCGCAGGGTTCCCCTGCGGGGTTTTGTCTTTGCGGGTCAGGATCGCGCCGCAATCGGCGGGAACCGCGGGCGCAGGATGGCGGAATACACACTGCTCGCCCGTTCACCCCTCTGTGTGATCTGCTGCGTCCGTGCGATGTGATGCAAAAATAGAAAACCCCTCGCGGCTGGCGCCGCGAGGGGTTTTTGTTTGGCCTGAACATTCCTACACTGGCTTGGCTCTAATCGTTCCTGCGTAGCTAGTTTGCCGTTCCTGCGTGGGTAGTTTGCGGCGTCTTGGCCAGAAAGCCAAGGCAGCCGGCGGTCGTGCGAAAAGGCTGTGCAGCAGCGCCGCCGTTTCGGGCAAAGCTAAGGCAGTTGGCGGCGCAGTGCGGCGAAGAATAGTTCGGACTGCAGCCGTTCGCCTTGAACCTGAGCGGCTACCTTGGCCGCGAGTTCGACGTTAACTGGCTTGAGTGAGCGCCCCGTGGACTGCGCGAGCACTTGTGCGGTACAGGCTCGTTCGAGGAAGAACAGGTCGTCGTAGGCGTAGTCGAGGCGATCTCCGCAGACCACGACGCCATGATTTCCCAGGAACACGATGTCAGCGCCCTGCATGGCGTGGGCGATGCGTTCGCCTTCCGTGACATCCAGGGCAAGCCCGTTGTATTCCTCGTCGATGGCGAGGCGGCCATGAAAGCGCATGGCGTTCTGCGATAGGGTGGTGTCCAGGCCGCGATCCGAGGTGAGCGTGAGTGCGGTGGCGTAGGGCATATGCGTGTGCAGCACACAGGCCTTGCCCGCGATCCTGTGGATGGCGGCGTGGATGAACATCGCCGTGGGCTCGACATCGTGGCGGCCGGCTAGCTTGTTGCCGTGCGCATCGACCAGCACGATGTCATCGGGCTGCACCTCGTTCCACATCAAGCCGCGAGGGTTCAAGAGGAAATGGTCGGGATCGCCGGGCAGGGCCACGCTGAAGTGATTGCAGACCCCCTCGCCCAAGCCATGCGCTGCCGCTGCGCGCAGTGCCAATGCCAGGTCTGTCCGGAGCGTAGTGACGGGCTCGGCGTGAAAGAGTGCGTCGGCAAACTGGGGTTCCTGGTTCATGGCAACCTTCGATAAGAGGCGGTGAGGGGGATCAGAGCCAGCCAGCATCGTGGAATAGGGCAGGCACGCGATCCAAAGTTGGTACGGTAGCGTCAGGCCGGTAGTCAGGCAAGGGCTGGCGGCCAGTGCCGCGGTCGATCCAGATGCATCGAAATCCGATGTCGCGCGCCGCGGCCAAGTCCAGGTGCGGGCTGGCGCATATGTGCACGACGTCTTCGGGGGTTACGCCGAGGCTTTTGTGGGCGTGGGCGAAGATCTCTCGCGACGGTTTATATGCGCCAGCCTGTTCAGCCGTAATGACGCGGTCTATGTGACCGCCGAGTTGGGCAACATTGCCGGCGATGATGTTGTCATCCGTGTTGGAAATGATGCAGAGGCGGTAGCCGGCCTGCTTGAGCCTGGCGAGCGAATCGACGACTTCCGGGAATGGGGGCATGCGGGAGATGCTGCCTGTGAGGAGCTCCGCATCTTCAGGACGGTATGGAAGGCCAAAATGCGCCATGGTCAGGCGCAACGATTCGCGGGTTACCTCCGCGAAGCGACGGTAGGGCGGCGTGCGTTCCAGGCGGTGCTCGTGATCGTCATACACATGCAGAAATTGCTTGGCGGAAGGGCGGTCGGCTGCCGCCGGATGGGCCTCGAGAATCTTTTCCACGCTGGCGTGCAAGCCTTCATCCCATTGAATGAGTGTGCCGTAACAGTCGAAAGTTAGCCATTGAGGACGGGCGTTGTGGGCGAAGGGCATCTCGGCTCCTTTGGGTGGGATCGGTTCTCCAGCTTAAGGGCCAGCCGGGAAGTCGTAAAATTAATTAAAAAGCTCACCTTAGTTGATATATAAATAACGATGCTTTACGGTCCGATTTGGGACAGACGTCGGTGCTCCCTGGAGTCGGTCGATTCAAGACGCCGCGGACAGCGGTCAGGATCACAGAGCCAGCAGAGACCTACAACAGATGTGTGCCGACGCCGACGACAGATGCCAGCCGACGCCGCCGACAGACGCCAGCCGACGCCGACGACAGATGTCAGCCGACGCCGACGACAGATGTCAGCCAACGCCGACGACAGATGCCAGCCGACGCCGCCGACAGATGCCAGCCGACGTCGACAAGGGACGCCAGCCGATGCCGACAACAGACACCGGCCTACTCCGTCATCAGATTCCAACCAACGGCGGCTCGGTGGAACCCCACAACAGCGATTGAAAGCCCATGCTCGATCTTGAACTATTGAAGACACTGGTATGCGTCGTGGACGAAGGCAGCTTCACCCGGGCGGCAAATCGGGTGCATCGCACGCAATCGACGGTCAGCCAGCAGGTGCGCAAGCTTGAACAGAGCGTGGGCAAGACCTTGCTGCTGCGGGACCGTGCGGGCGGCAACGTGTCGGCGACGGAGGATGGCGAACTGATGCTCGCCTATGCACGCCGATTGCTCGCGATCGCGGGGGAGGCCGAGCATGTGTTGTCCGCGCCGCGGGCGGGGCGCGTGATTCGGCTAGGCGTGCCCGAGGATTTCGATGTGTCGCGGCTGACAGTGCTGTTGGCGGAGTTTGCCGCGCGCCATGCTGAAGTGCGGCTGGAAACCGTCAGCGGCATGAGCACGGATCTTCGCGCGGGGCTGGCGTCCGGCGAGCTGGATCTGGCGCTGATCAAGCGGGAGCCTGGCGATGGGCCTTGCCTTGCGGCATGGCCGGAGCGGCTGGTGTGGGTCGGCGGACACCCGCGCGAGGCGAGGGCGGGCGTGGTGCCGCTGGTGCTTTTTCCGCAAGGATGCGTGTATCGCAAGCGGATGATCTACGCGTTGGAAAGCGCGGGCCGGCCGTGGCATATCGCTTACCTCAGCCACAGCTTGGCAGGCGTGCAGGCCGCGGTGGCGGCCGGCCTGGGGGTGAGTTTGTTGCCCGCCTCCGCGCGTCTGGACACGCACGTCGAGTTGACCGCCGCCGACGGGTTTGCCGATGTGCCGCCAACCGAACTGGCGATCGTGGGTGATCCGCGCTCGGTCGGCACCCTCGAGCAGGATCTGCTGAATGCGTTAAGGCAGGCCGTTGGCGGGGTGTCGCACCGGCCAATGGCGTAGCCGGGACACCGTCTGCCGCTGACCAAGCGCGAGGCCGATCCCGCCCGGGCAGCGTGTGCGATCCGGTGGACGATGACGTCGGCGTCCGCCGCTGCCGCGCGGTAGCTGGCCTCTGGCGGGAACCGCCTGAGCACCTGTGGGCCGTACCGCGTGGGCCCACAACGCGGGCGCCCGGCGCGTGGACCGCCTTCAGACCGTCGAATCGCTCGACGGCCTGCGCCTGTTGCTAGCAGCCACGGACGGCGATATCACAAGCCTGTCGCCATACCGCGAGGGGGCTCGGGAGGCGCGCGTTGGTCGGCCGGGGCGAGGCCGTCGGCAATCGTCAAGGTGGCGGCCACGCGTTCAGCGCATGTCGCCGTCGACGTAGAACCACTGCCCGTTCTCGCGTAGAAATCGGCTGTTTTCGTGCATGCGGCTGGCGCGGCCATCCAGCCGACTTCTGGCCACGAACTCCACGGTGGCGTGGTCGGCATCCTGGTCTGCCGCCGCTTTGACTTGCAGTCCCAGCCATTTCAAGCCGGGTGGATTGGGCTCGAGAGAAGCAGGACGCGTGCTGGGATGCCAGGTGGCCAGCAGATACGGCAGCTTGTCCAGCACGAAGGCGCTATAACGCGAGCGCATCAGGGCTTCGGCCGTCGGGGCCTGCAACGCCTGCGGACCGTCGTGCCAGCGGGCGCAGCACTCGAGATAGGAACGGGGGCTGCCGCATGGGCAGGGCATTTTGGTGGAGCTGGGTTGTTTCTGCACGGCGGTAGGCAAGAAGGTCAGGCGACTGGGGCAGGTGAATGGGACAGGCGGACAGGACAGCCGGCCGGGTCAGGTGGACGGATCAGGTGGACGGGTCGAGTAAACGGGTCGAGTAAACGGGTCAAGTAAACGGGTCGAGTGAACAGGTCGAGTGAACAGGTCGAGTGAACAGGTAGCCGGTGGGGCCTTGCCGGTCGCGTAAGCCAGTCTGATCAGGCGAAAGGAACGGGCGAACGGTCAAGCGAACGGGGCAGATGAATGTGTCAGGTGAATGGGTCAAGCGAACGGGTCAAGCGAACGGGTCAAGCGACGGGTCCAGCATCGGGTCAGGCGAAGGTGGCAAGTGCACGAGTCAAGTGAACGAGTCAAGCGAACGGGCAGATGAAAGGGTCACGTGAACGGGTCCAGCATCGGGTCAGGCGAACGGGCCAAGTGAACGGATCGAGTGAACGGATCGAGTAAACGGACTAAGTGAACGTGTCAGCCGGTCGGGTCTGGTTGTGAGGCCCCTCTGTGGGGCCGGGCGGAGGGCTCGGCGGTCGATTCAGATCAACGGCTCAGACGGACGGTTCAGACGAGCTGATCAGATGAACGCGGGGAGGGGAACGGGCCAAGCGACCGAGCCATCCAGCCGAGGCATCCGGCCGCGTCATCCGACCGAGCAAGGCATACCCGGGGGAAGAAGTGATCAAGCCAACAGGTCGGTGTATTCGGGATGGCGTCGGATGTAGGCATCGGCGTAGGAGCAATAGGGACGGACCTTCCAGCCGTTGGCGCGCGCCGTGAGTAGCGCTTGGCGGGTCAGTTCGGCCGCGACGCCGCGGCCGCCGACGGCGCTGGGCACGCCGGTGTGCGTGATGGCCATGGCACCGTCTTGCAGTTGATAGTCCAGGACGCAAAGCACGCCATCGACGGTGGCAGTGAAACGGGAGCGGTCGGTGTCATGAGTTACAGAAATCATTAGAGAAAACTCCTTGGTGGACGACGGGAGCGGGCTTCGAGCGATGGAGCGCCTTCGCGCAGACTGCGAACACACAACAAGGCGAACCCAATACGCAAAGCCGGTCACGAACTCGGGGCGGCCGCAGCAGAGCGGCTTTACCAACAAAGCTTGCCCGAATTTGAACAAGTTTCAAACCTGCGCTGAGCGTCGGCCAGCGCAGATTTCAGACTTGCGCTGAGCGTTTGTTCGAAGCAAGTTTCAGACCTGCGCTGAGCGTTTGTTCGAAGCAAGTTTCAGACCCGCGCGGAGCGTTTGTTCGAAACAACTTTCAGACCTGCCCTGAGCGTTGATTGGAGCAGATTTCAGACTTGCGCTGAGCATTGATCGGAGCAGATCTCAAACCTGCGCGGAGCGTTGATCGGAACAGTTTTCAGACTTGCGCTGAGCATTGATCGGAGCAGATTTCAGACCTGCGCTGAGCGCTGATCGGAGCAGATTTCAACCCTGCGCTGAGCGTTGATCGCAACAGACTTCACACCTGAACTGAACGTTGTTCGGAGCAGATCTCAAACCTCCATGCACGTTGTCCGAAGCCAGTTTCACACCTGCACTGACATTACCCGGAGCAAGTTTCGGACCTGCCCCAAGCGTTGTCGGCCCGAAAACGCTTCAGGCCGGCGGCATGCAGCGCGGGTTTCAGGATACCAAGACCGCCCGCCCTCGCCGCGCGGGCTCGGTTGGCAATCACATCAACGGTGCAGCACCTTGATCAGCGCGGTGAGCTGCGCGTCGCGCGTCTCGACGAGGTCGGCGATGCTGCGGTGGCCGGCTTCGGCGTTGACGCCTTCAATCAGGCGCTGTTGCAGCGCCGGCGTGACGTCAGGGGCGCCGAGGTCGTCCCACCAGGTTTGCACGGGGCCCAGCAAATGGTGCATGAAATGCGCCATGCCGCCTTCGCCGCCTCCCAGGTTGAACGTCATGTGGGGACCGAAGAGCGCCCAGCGCAGGCCGGGGCCTTGCGACACGGCCGCGTCGATGTCCGCGACGCTGGCGACGTTTTCGGCCGCAAGATGGATGGCCTCGCGCCACAGGGCGGCTTGCAGCCGGTTGGCGATATGGCCGGGGACTTCCTTGTTCAGGCGGATGGGATGCTTGCCCATGCTGCGATAGAAATCGATGGCGCGGTCCATGGTGTCGGCGGACGTCCGGTCGCCGCCAACAACCTCGACCAGCGGGATGAGGTGCGGGGGATTGAAGGGGTGGCCGATCACGAAACGCTCGGGGTGGCGGCAGCGTGATTGCAGCCGGCTCATGATGAGGCCGGACGAGCTTGATGCCACGATGACGTGTGGCGGCAAGATGGCATCCATGCGCGCGAAGAGGTCGGTCTTGAAGTCTTCGCGTTCGGGCGCGTTTTCCTGCACGAAGTCGGCGCCAGCCAACGCCGCTTCCAGATCGGGTTCGAAGCGCAGCGTGTCGGCGGTGGCGCCCGGACGCACATGGCCGAGCTCGGCCAGCACCGGCCACGCCGCCTGCACGCGAGCGATGGTTTGCGCCTGCGCGTGCGGGCCGGGATCGCTGACCACGACCTCCAGCCCATGCGCGAGGAACAGCGCCGCCCAACTGGCGCCGATGGTGCCGGCGCCGACGATGGCGACGCGGCGGATGGGGCGGGGGCTGGACGAAGCAGGGCTGGACATGCAGGTCTCCTTGGTTGAATTTGCTTCATTGTGAAGCAAAGCCGGGGCCGTTGCCACGCACGCGCGGCGCCGGCAAGATAGGGGTCTTTCCGAACCGCCTGGAGCCTTGCATGAGCCCGACGCCCGCACGCGCGCCCGTGCCGTATTTCTGCCAATGGGAGTCCGCGCATCTCGCGGGTGAGATCATCCGCAAGAAACTAAATCTGGCCTACGACCCGGCATGGCGCAATTCCGGCGCCGGGAACCAGGACGAGTACGTTCGCTGGGCAAATCATGTGTGCGGCATGGCGTGCCTGAAGATGGTATTGGCGGCGCGCAACGGGCGCGAGCATCCGACGCTGGAGCTCGCGCGGCGCAGCCTGCCGTATGGCGCCTACGTCGAGGAGGCCGATGGCGCCATCAAGGGACTGATCTATGCCCCCTTCGTGCGCTACGTGGCAGAGGTGTTCGGACTGCATGCGCAGGTGCGCGTCGACCTGCCTGCGACCGACCTGCCCGCGTTGATGGCGCAGGCGGATTACTTCATGGCATCGGTCCACCCATGGATACGATGGCCCGACACGCAACCGCCGAAAAAGGGTGGACACCTGGTGCTGGTGACGCGCGCCACGCCCGACTTCGTGACGTTCCACAACCCGTCGGGCGAGCCGGGCTCGCAAGCGGACGTCGAGCTGCCGCTGGCCGATTTCGGCAGGTTCTACGCCGGCCGTGGCATTGCGATCCTGGCGGGCGAGTAGCGGGCTGGGGGCTGCCGTGGGGGGCATCCCAGCCGCGGCGCAAAAAAGGCAGGGCGTCCGGCTGCAGTGTCAGGCATTACCGGCGCGGCGCAGATAACGCGGGACTACCGGCTGCGGTGTCACGCAGGCGCCACGTAGACAGCGCAAGGCATCGGGCCGAGGGCTCAGGCGTTACGAGCCCGCCGCAGATAGCGCAACGCCAGCACAACCGTCATGACGTAGCTGACCGTGATCACCCCATAGGCCGCAGGCAAACTCGCATGCCAGTCCGGCAGCAGGTGCAGGATCATGCCCATGAGCGCGACGCCGACCAAGGCGCCGGTTTGGCGATTGGCGTTCAAGGCTGCCGCCGCGCTGTTGGCGTGGTGTTTGCCGGAGACCTGCATGACGATGCTGGTCATCGCGGGGACTGCGATCCCGACGCCCAGGTTGCCCAGCGCAACGACAAGGGCGAACGGCCCGTAGGCGATGCCGGGCGAAAACGCCGCTATGCCCACGGCGCTCATCGAAGCCGCGAGCGAGACGCCGCCCAGCAGCGATGCCGAAACATTCCACCGTGCCGACACGCGGCCAGAGATGAGGTTGCCGATCGAAAACACGGCCAGCATCGGCACCAGCTCGATGCCGGTCTGCAAGGCGTCGGCGCCGCGAGCATGCTGCAGGAACAGGCTCAGCAGGAAGAGCTGGCCATACGATGCGAGGTTGATGAGAAACCCCACGCCATTGGCGGCGGCGAATTGCGTCGTGGCGAACAGCGCGCGCGGGATGATGGGTTCGGCATGCCGCCGTTCGCGCCGCACGAGCAGCGCCACGGCGGCCAGGCCGACAAGCATCGTTGCCGCAATCGGCGCGGACGTCCACCCATAGGCATTGCCCTGGATCAGCACGAAGCACAAGGAGGACAGCGCGACAATCCCGAGCAGATGGCTCAAGGGGTTGAGCGCACGGGGACGGCGCGGCGCGGCCACGATGCGGTGGCGGGCGAGCCACAGGCCGGCAAGCCCAAGCGGAATGTTGATGAGGAAGATGCCCCGCCATCCGAATTGATGGATCAGCACCCCGCCCAGCAGCGGTCCGGATGCGCCGGCGACCGCCACGATGGCGGACCATGCGGCCAGCATGCGGTTTCGCACGTTCTCGTCGTCATAGGCGTGGGTGAGCAGGCTGAGCGAGCTGGGCATGAACAGCGCGGCCCCGACGCCTTGCAGCATGCGGGCGGCGATCAGCATGTCGGCATTCGGCGCCAGGCCGCAGAGCAGGGACGCGGCGGTGAACACGCCCAGGCCTGCCAAGTACAGGGTCTTGGCCCCGTAGCGATCCGCCAGCGCGCCGGCAACAAGCAGTAGCGCGGCGAAGGTCAGCGTGTAACCGTCCACGATCCAGACGAGGTCGGTCAGTGGCACCGTGAACTGCAGCGCGATGCTGGGGATCGCCACGTTCACTACCGTCACGTCGAGCATCGCCATGACGAAACCGATGGCCAGGGTGACAAGGGGCAGCCATCCGGCGGCGGGTGGTGCGTCCAATGCGGTGGCGGGGCGGCAGGTGGAGGACATGGTGCGACGTTCTTTGTTGGAGGCTTGCGAGGAACGAAGCTTAGGCGCATTCGTTGATGCAAAAAAGCTGAAGAACTGCTTTATAGTCATGCAAAACTGCATCAGGAGCGGGCATGGATTGGGACAACGCCCGGATTTTTCTGGCGATCTACCGGGTGGGCACGCTGCGCGGCGCAGCCGCCGTGCTGCAGATTGACCAAGCAACGGCCGGCCGGCGCCTGGCCGCGCTGGAGGCATCGCTGGACGCTCGCCTTTTCCTGCGAACCCCCGGCGGCTACGTTCCCACGGCGGCGGGCGAGCTGGCCTTTGCCGCCGCCGAGCGCATGGAGCAGGCGGCTGACCAGCTTCAGCGCCAAATGCAGGGGCTGGACCATCGCCTGTCGGGCGTGGTCCGCGTCGCGACCTCTGAAACGGTGGCACGGTACTTCATCATGGAAGCCATCAATCGTGTCCATGCCGAGCATCCCGACATCCGGGTGGTGCTGTCCACCGGCATCCAGATCAGCAATCTGACGCGCCGCGAGGCCGACCTGGCCATCCGCAACATCAAGCCCGACGCGCCCGACCTCATCCATCGCCACCTGACGCGCAAGGAGGTCGGCCTGTATGCGTCACGCGCGTATTTGCGCGCGCATGGCGAGCCCAAGCCCGGCACGGCCTTCGCGGGCCACACCTTGATCGCGTATCAGCAAGCGGTGCTGCCCGGCTGGTCAGACTCGCTGTGCGGCGAGCCCACCCGCAATGGCCGAATCGGCCTGGAGGTCAATTCCGGCCTGATGATCATCGACGCGGTGGTGGCCGGAATCGGCATTGGCGAGCTGCCCACCCACATGGCGCCCGACCATCCCGAGCTGGTGCGCATCTGGCCCCAGCGCAGCGAGGCGTACGACTTGTGGCTGGTGATGCACGGCGACCTGAACCGGACGGCGCGCGTGCGAGCCGTGGCCGACGCGATTGTCCAGGTCTTTGAAGAAAGCAATTAGCCCAAACGCGCAACTCGCCGAAGCACGCGCCCGCGGTGGCCGGTGGCTTGTCGCCCGCGACGACTGGCGCTAAGGTTTGCTGGCCCGCAGGAAAAAACCATGACCACAGGAGTCGCGCGTGTCCGATCTTTGGCGTTTGTCCGCAGTTGAGCTTGCCGCCCGCATCCGCAAGCGTGAAGTGTCCGCCGTAGAGGCCGCGCAGAGCGCGCTGCAACGGCTTGATGCCGTCAACCCCGCCATCAACGCGGTGGTGGATCATCGGCCGCAAGACGTGCTGACCCAGGCGGCCGACGTGGATGCGGCGCTGGCGCGCGGCGAGGATCCCGGCCTGCTGGCGGGCGTTCCCGTCACCGTGAAGGTCAACGTGGACCAGGCGGGCTTTGCCACGACCAACGGCGTGACGTTGCAGAAGGACCTGATCGCCGAGCGGAACAGCCCCGTCGTTGACAACTTGCGGCGCGCAGGCGCCGTGATCCTGGGCCGCACGAACACGCCGGCATTTTCGCTGCGCTGGTTCACCGGCAATGCGCTGCATGGCGACACGCGCAATCCGCGCAATCCAGCGCTGACGCCGGGCGGCTCGTCTGGCGGCGCCGCTTCCGCGGTGGCTGCGGGCATCGGGCATCTGGCGCACGGCACGGATATCGCCGGCTCGATCCGTTATCCCGCGTACGCGTGCGGCGTTCATGGCCTGCGTCCGTCGTTGGGCCGGGTGGCGGCCTATAACGCGGCGCTGCCCGAGCGGTCCATCGGCGGTCAGATCACCGCGGTGTCGGGGCCGTTGGGACGCACCATTGCCGATGTGCGGCTGGGACTTGCCGCGATGGCGGCGCCGGACCCGCGCGATCCGTGGTGGGTGCCCGCGCCGTTGACCGGCCCGGATGTGCCGCGTCGTGCTGCCCTGTGCCTGAACCCGGAAGGTCTGGACACCGAACCCGCTGTCGTGAAGGCGCTGCAGGAAGCGGCGCGGCGGCTGAGCGAGGCGGGCTGGACCGTCGACACCCTGGAAGCGATACCCCCGCTGCAGGAAGCCGCCGATTTGCAGATCCGCATGTGGATGGCCGACGGTTATGACGCCATGGTCGCGGCGGCGGAGAAAGAGGGCGATCGCGGTGCGCTGGTGGCGCTGGCCGGGCAGCGCGACAAGGCGGCGAACGCAAATCTGACGAACTTTTCCGCGGTGCTGACGCGCCGCGCGACGCTCACGCGTCTGTGGGAAGTTTTTTTTGCCGACTATCCGGTGCTGCTCCTGCCGGTGTCGGCCGAACTGCCTTTCCCCGACCACCTCGACTTGCAGGGGGACGAGGCCTACGCGCGCGTCTGGCGCGCACAGATGACGCAGATCGGTCTGCCGTTCATGGGCTTGCCCGGCTTGTCCGTGGCCATGGGCAGCGCCATGAGCAGCGCCGGACCGAGCCCGGTAGGCGTGCAGGTGGTGGCGGGGCGGTTTCGCGAAGACCTATGCCTGGCGGCCGGCGAGATCATCGAGGCGGGCGGCGAGGCCATCCGCATCGCGGAGCCGGCGTCTTGATAGCCGGCGCCTGGCCCGGGCGGGGCCGCCAGCGCGGCCTCAGCCGGTAAAGCGCACCCGCAGCACGCCCAGGTCGCCGTATGCCAATTCGATGTCCTTGTTGGCGGGCACGTCCAGAAAACCCGCATAAGAACCGGTGATGACGTGCTGTCCGGCGGTCAGACCCAGGCCTTGCTCGCGCAGGAAGTTCGCCAGCCAGTACAGCCCGGCCTTGGGCCGGTCGTTCGGGTGGATGCCGGCGTGCTGCTCGACCTCGATGCCGTCGACGGTGAGTGTCAGGGTCATGCTGCCGGGCGCCGCATCGGGCGATGATATTTGGGGACCCAGCACCAGTCCCTGATTGAACATGTGGTCCGCCAGCAGTTCGGGCAGGCTCGCATGCTCCGGCGATGCGTAGCGACAGCCCAGGACTTCGAGCGCCAGGCGGGCGCCGCCCACCGCCGCATCGATTTCCGCCTCGGTGTACGGCGTGTCCCGCGCGGGCAGATCGCGGACGAGCTGGAATGCGATCTCCGGTTCGATGCGCACGATGCTGGCGCTGGCGGCGGCAGGCCCGGCCGCGGCGTCCACCGTGCCCGAGGCATAAATGGGCGCCACGACGGTTTTTTCCGGCGAAGGCAGCGCGCTCTTCCAGGCCGCGATGCTGTCCCCGCGGGTTGCGCGGAGCAGTTCGGCGGTGCGCTGCTGCACGGCGAATGCCTGGCCGAGCGACTGCGG
>DALZRX010000079.1:831-12145 GCA_032015805.1 Achromobacter sp. | reverse complement strand
CGCCGACGGCGGCGTTGGCCCTGGCTAGGCGCGCCTGCGCGGCGCTCATTGAGGGACTGTTTGCCAGCGCTTCGGCCATCAGCGCATTGAGCTGCGGATCGCCGTAGCGTTCCCACCACTGCGCGGCGGGCCATTCGGTGGCATGGCCGGTCAGGCCGAGTGTGGCCGCGTCAATCGCCGCGACGGGCTTGGGCGCCGGCTCCATCAGCGCGCAACCGGCGAGGGCCAGCACCAATGCGGAAGATAAAAGGCGTTTCATCCTGACTGTTAGCTGAAAGTAATTGATTAATCTGTATTTGCCTAGGCAATGATTATGCCAAATAAAAGCCCCGGCTCCGGCACGGGGGCAGGGGGTCAGCGTTCGGGCGTGGAGCCGGAAGCGGAGCCGTTGGCGATCATGCGGCGCATGAAATGCATGAGCTGCGTGACCTCGTCGGTGGAGAAGCCGCGCAGGTGATGATTGAGCGCGCGGGCAATGTTGGCGGGGATCTCGCGCGCCTTGGCCTCGCCCAGTTCGGTCAGCTCTATCTTGACGACGCGGCGGTCTTCCTGGCTGCGGTTCCTGCGCAGCAGGCCCTTGGCTTCCAGGCGGTCCAGGGCACGGGTCATGGCACCGGTGTCCATGTCGTTGAGCCGCGCCAATTCGGCAGGCGTGTCGGCGCGGCCCAAAAACACCATGGCCAGGGGGCGCCATTGCATGGCGGTGAGGTCTAGCGGCGCCATTTCCTGGTCCAGCATTCGCGTCAAGGAGTGGTAGACCAGCTTGATGAGGTAGCCCGCGTTTTCCTCGGCCATGCAGCGGGTGTCGTTGCGATAGTGGACGGGGGCGTCGGATGACCCGGACGTTACGGGCGTGGGCAGGGAAGGCGCGGCAGTCATGCGGCGAATTTTACTGCCTAGTCAGTTATTGTCAAGGCTGTATCTTTGCCACGGGTTCCGCGGCTGGCGGCTGCTTGCGCAGCCCGGACCACACAATGGCGGCCACGATCAGCGCGGCACCGGCCAGCATGCGCGGGGTGGGTTCCTGGCTGAACAGCGCCCAGGCGAACGCAATGGCGTAGACCGGTTCCAGGGCAATCACCAACCCGGCGCTACGGGCGTTCAGGCGGGTCAGGCTGGAGACGAAAAGATAATGGGACAGCCCGGTGCAGAAGACGCCCAGCAGGGCAAGCCAGAACCAATCCAGCGCGGGCAGGGCGGGCAACTGGCCGACGGCGAACGGCACCATCACCAGCGCAACCACGACGTTCTGCCAGCATGCCACCTGCATCGGATCCATGCCGGAGGCCGATCGGCGGTTGCTCAAGGCCAGGAGCGCGAAGCTCAAGCCGGACAAGAGGCCCCATGCCAGGCCAATGGTGCCTTGGTCGGCCAGGTCGAACGAGGGGGTGACAAGCACCAGCCCGGCGGTGACCAGGCCCAACAGCAGCCATTCGGCCAGCCGGACGCGCTCGCGGAAGATGAGCCCTTCAAACAGCGTGATGAATGCGGGGAAGCTCGCAAAGCCGAGGGTCGCGATGGCAATGCCGCCCACCTTCACCGAAATGAAGAACGTGACCCAGTGCGCCGCAAGTAGGACACCTGCGATCACCAGCACGAACAACTGGGCCGGGGTAAGCACGCCCAGCAGCGGCTTGCGACGCATGCGCGCGAAGATGCCAAGCGCCACGACCGCAAACGCGGCCCGGCCCAACGTGATGACCGCGGCGCTCGCCTGGATCAGTTCGCCAAACACGCCGGTCAGGCCGAATAGCACTGCGGCAATATGGATATAGGTCAGGGCGCGGTGTCGAGTCATGCTGCAAAAGAGGCGGAATGCATCAGAGAAGGCGTGCAATTATTTTTGCGGTGAATTTAAAATCATCGCATGAATCGTATTGCCAAGCTTACGGCGCGCCCGCTGGCGTCCAGCCGCGCCGCCGGAATCGCCATGGCCGTGCTTGGCGCGATCCTCTTTTCCGCCAAGGCCATCGTTGTCAAATTCACCTACCGCTACGGTATCGATGCGGTGACGCTGATTGCGTTTCGCATGCTGTTCGCGATGCCCTTCTTCGCGGTCGTGGCCTGGCACCAATCCCGCCGCGCGGCGCGGGGCGAAATCGTCGTGATGACCACCAAGGAACGCCTGCAAGTGTGCGTGCTGGGTCTCCTGGGCTATTACCTGTCCAGTTTCCTGGACTTCCTGGGGCTGCGCTACATCACCGCCAGCCTCGAACGCCTGATCCTGTTCCTGTCCCCCTCCCTTGTCGTGCTGCTGTCCGCTATCTGGTTCAAGCGCCCGATCGAGCGCCGCCAGTGGCTTGCCATGGTGCTGTCCTACGCGGGCGTGGTGCTGGTATTCGCGCACGACCTGTCCTTCGGCGGGGGCGGCGAGGTGCTGTTAGGGTCTTTGTTCGTTTTCGGCTCGGCCGCAAGCTATTCTGTGTACCTCATCTGTTCCGGGGAACTGATCAAGCGGATCGGCCCGACGCGGTTGGTGGCGTATGCGATGCTCGTGTCGTGCGTGGCCTGCATCATCCAGTTCTTTGTCGTGCATCCTCCGTCGATGCTGATCCAGCCCGCCGCGGTCTATGGCTACTCCATCATTCACGCCACGCTCAACACGGTGGTCCCGGTGTTCATGCTGATGTGGGCGGTGTCGCTGATCGGCGCGCCGACCGCGTCGCTGCTGGGCATGGTGGGGCCTGTGTCGGTGCTGTTCCTGGCCTCCTGGTTTCTCGACGAGCCCATCACCGTATGGCAGATGGGGGGAACCGTCCTGGTGTTGGCGGGGGTGTTTGCATTGATGGGGGGCGGCGCCGTCCGGACTCCCGCCGGGCAGGACGACAGGCAATCCCCACGGTGAAGTCTGCATTTTTGGTCAATTCGCAATATTTCCAATGAAAGGAGGCCAGCATGGCCAGCAATCTCGTCAAGGCAATTCGTATCGAGCAGCACGGTGGTCCCGAAGTCCTGAAGCTGGTTGAGGTGGAAGTGCCGCCGCCGGCCGCCAACGAAGTCACGATCGAGCAGCACGCCGCCGGTCTGAACTTCATCGATATCTATTTCCGTACGGGCTTGTATCCGCATCCGCTGCCGCATGGTCTGGGCTTTGAAGGCGCCGGCGTGGTGACCGCCGTGGGCGCTGACGTCAAGCACCTGAAGAAGGGCGACCGCGTCGCGTACGGCCAGAGCCCCATCGGCGCCTACGCCAAGGCCCGCAACGTGCCTGCCCTGCAGGTCGTCAAGGTGCCCAAGGGCATCGAATTCGACGAAGCGGCCGCCCTGATGCTCAAGGGCCTGACGGTGCAGTACCTGTTCCGCCAGACCTACCGCCTGCAGGGTGGCGAAACCATCCTGTTCCATGCCGCGGCCGGCGGCGTGGGATTGATTGCCTGCCAATGGGCCAAGGCGCTGGGCGTCAAGCTTATCGGCACGGTGTCCAGCCCCGAAAAGGCCGAGCTGGCGCGTGAGCACGGCGCCTGGGAAACCATCGACTATTCCCGCGAAAACGTGGTCGAACGCGTCCTGGAACTGACGGGCGGCAAGAAGGTGCCCGTGGTGTACGACGGCGTGGGCAAGGACACCTGGGAAACCTCGCTCGACTGCATCGAGCCGCGCGGCCTGATGGTCAGCTTTGGCAATGCCTCGGGTCCCGTGGCGGGCGTGAACCTCGCCGTCCTGAACCAGAAGGGCAGCCTGTATGTCACGCGCCCCTCGCTGGGCATCCACGTGAACACGCTGGAAAAGCTGCAGTCCGCCTCGGAAGAGCTGTTTGATCTGGTGCTCAAGAAGAAGATCAAGGTTCGCATCGACCAGCGTTACTCGCTGGAGCAGGCCGGCGAAGCGCAGACCGCGCTGGCCTCGCGCAAGACGACCGGCGCGACGGTGCTGACGCTGGACTGATCGCTGCACAAAACAAGGCGGCGCCCCGTGGGCGCCGCAGTGGCCTGGAGGACGCGCAATGCGCGCACTGCCAGGCCTTTTTTTGTGCGCGGCGCAAAGCGCGCCGCCGGCAGATCAGCAGCAGGTCAGAGCTGTTCCTCGTTGATGAGGTCTTCCTTGCCGTAGAACTTGACGCCGATGTGGATGCGCTCGCGGCCCTGAGAACGGCGGTGCCGGTTGGTGTCGCGCAGCGAGTAGACGCAGCCGCAGTATTCCTGCTGGTAGAAGTTCTCGCGCTTGCTGATTTCGATCATGCGGGCCGAGCCGCCGCCCTTGCGCCAGTTGTAGGTCCAGTAGACCAGATCGTCGTAGCGTGCGGCCGCGCGTTCGCCGCAGCCGTTGATCTGGTTCATGTCCTTCCAGCGCGAGATCCCGAGCGAACTGGTGATGGTGTCAAAGCCATGCTCGTGGGCGTAGAGCGCGGTGCGCTCGAAGCGCATGTCGAAGCAGGCGGTGCAGCGCTCGCCGCGTTCGGGGGCGTCTTCCATGCCCTTGACGCGTTCGAACCAGTTGTCCATGTCGTAGTCGGCGTCGATGAATTCGATGCCGTGCTGTTCGGCGAAGCGGATGTTTTCCTGCTTGCGGATCTCGTACTCTTTGACCGGATGGATGTTCGGGTTGTAGAAGTAGATCGCGTAATCGATCCCGGAGGCCGTCATGGCCTCCATGACCTCGCCGGAACAGGGCGCGCAGCACGAATGCATCAGCACCTTGCTGCGGCCGGCGGGCAGGTCGAGTTTAGGGCGGACGAGTTCAGACATGGCGGGCAGGCAAAAGCGGAAAAGCCCTTATTTTACGACGAGTTGCCATCAGCCCAGTACCGCCGTCCACAGTTCCCGGACCGCAGCCCGTTCCGCCTGCAGTTGCTCGGGCGCCACGCGCGCCTTCTCCACGCCCTGCAGGCGCAACTGGTGCTGGACGCGCCGCAGCGTGCGATAGGCATCGCCGGACCGCGCCGCCAGTTCCGGCGAGATCAGCCCGGCTTCGCCAGCCAGGCGTAGCAGCGCGATGTTGCCGAGGTTGCGCACCAGCACCGGGTGCGTCCCTGCATGGCACAGGACCAGGTACTGCGTGACGAATTCGACGTCGACCATGCCGCCTCGGTCATGCTTCAGGTCGAAGCGGTCGGTGGAGTTCGGATGGCCGACGTTGATCTTTTCGCGCATGGCCAGCACCTCGTCGCGCAGCGCGGCCGTGTCGCGCGGCAGCACCAGGATGTCCTCGCGGATCTTTTCGAAGCGCGCTCCCACGCCGGGGTCGCCCGAGGCGAAACGCGCCCGGGTCAGGGCCTGGTGTTCCCAGGCCCAGGCGTGCTTGTGCTGGTATTCCTCGAAGGCCTCGATCGACACCGCCAGCAACCCCGCGTCGCCGTCGGGCCGCAGACGCAGATCGGTCTCGTACAGCCGCCCTGAGGACGTCATGGTCGACAGCCAGGACGACATGCGGCGGCCAAGCTTGGCATAGACCTCCGCGGCGTCGTCGCGCGGGTCGTCGAACAGGAAGACCAGGTCCAGGTCGGAGGCATAGCCCAGTTCCTTGCCGCCCAGCTTGCCGTAGGCGATGACGGCAAAACGCGGTTCGGCACCTTCGATCTTGTTCACCAGCGGCCACGCGCGGCGGATGGTTTCGGTGAGCAGCAGGTCCGCCAGCGCCGACAACTGGTCAGCCAGCTTTTCGACGGTGAGCTCGCCCTCCAGGTCCTGCGCCAGCAACTGGAAGCTGGCCTGGCGCTGCACGTCGCGCATCAGGTTCATCTGGCGCTCGATGTCCGGGTCGCCGTCGGGCAGGCGGCACGCGTCCAGGTCCGCGCTGAGCTGCCGGGCGATCTGCCCGAAATCCAGCGGCTCGAAGAGCGTTCGCCAGTCGATCAGGCTGTCCAACAGCAACGGGTGCTGCGTGAGGTATTGCGCCGCCCAGGGGCTGGCGGCCACCATGCGCGCCACGCGCGCCAGCGTGTCCGGATATTCGGCCAGCAGGGCGAGATACGCGCTGCGTTGCGCGATTTTTTCGATCAGGTCGAATAGGCGGATTGCCGCTTCACGCGGGGCGGGCGTCCGCAGCGCGGCGCGCAGGGCGGCAGGAAGCAGCACCTCCATGCGGCGGCGGCTGCTTTCGGGCAGGCTGCGCACCCGATGGCTGCCCGACAGCGTCTGGGCCCGGCGCAGCAGGTCGTCCGCGTCGTCGCCAAACGCCTGGCGGATCTGTTCGGTCAGTTCGCTGTCGCTGTCGGGTTCGTCCTGGCTGGACGGCGCGTCACCGCCGTTGGCCGCAGGCGCAGCCTCCTCCTCGCCCATGCCCACCATGCGGAATACGTTGCGGAAGGTTTGCGACACGAACGCGCGGTGCGCGGCCAGCGTGCTTTCAAAGTCTTCGGGCGACAGGCCCAGCGCGGCGGCCAGCGCGGCGCGCAGGGCGGGGTCGCCCGGCAGCAGGTGGGTCTGTTCGTCTTCGCGGTACTGCAGCGCGGCCTCTTCCAGCCGGCGGGCGTCCTCCTCGGGGACCAGGCCGGCCACGCATTCGGCGTGCAGCGCTTCCAGCAGCCCGCGCTGCTGCAAGGCCGGCATGCGGCCGCCGCGGATAAGCTGCGCAAGCTGCACCACGAATTCGATTTCCCGGATGCCGCCGTCGCCCAGCTTGATGTTGTTGGCGCCGTCGATGCCCGTGCGCGCGGACGCGCGGCGCTGCCAATCCTGGCGGATGCGTTCGCGCAGCGCGCGAAGCGCGGCCAACGCGTCGAAGTCGAAATACTTGCGGTAGACGAATGGCACACGCAGGCTTTCCAGTTGCCGGGCCTGCGCGGCGCTGTCACTGCCTTCGAATGCCTGCGCGGGCATCAGCCGCGCCTTGAGCCAGGCATAGCGCTCCCATTCGCGGCCCTGACCGATCAGGTAGTGCTCCAGGGCATCCAGGCTCCAGGCCAGCGGGCCGGCATCGCCGTCCGGGCGCAGGCGCAGGTCGGTGCGAAACACCTGGCCGTTGGCATCCACCTCGGACAGCACCGGCATCATGCGGCGGGTCAAGCGCCCGTAGAACTCGTGATGGCTGATGCGGCGCGGGCCGTCCGTTTCGCCCTCCTCGCCGTAGAGCATGATGAGGTCGATGTCGGACGACACGTTCAGTTCGCAACCGCCCAGCTTGCCCATGCCCACGATCAGCATTTCCTGAGGCTGGCCGGTGGCCGGGTCGCGCGGGACGCCGTGCACGGCCGCCAGTTCCGCCGCCACGCTGCGATAGGCGGCGGCCACCGCCATGTCCGCCAGCGTGGTCATGGCGCCCACCACTTCCTCAAGCGGCGCCTGCCCGGCCAGGTCGCGCACGATCAGCACGCTGAAGACGCGTTCGCGCAACTTGCGCAATACCATGCGGCAGACGTCCACCGTCAGGATGCCAGGCGCGGACGTGCCGGCCAGTTCCTCCTGCCATTGCGCCATCAGCGCGGGTGTCACGGGTTGTTTCACGGCCTCGGCCAACCACGCGGCCAGGTCTGGATGAGCGTCCAACCGGCGGCGCAGATGGCCGGACCAGGCGAGGGCGGGGGCGAGCAATGATGGTTTCGACATGGTGCAAAGGGCGGCAGACGGATGGACGTGTTTCAGGTATAAGTGGGGACGATACTGCAAGACATCTCCTCCTGCCCACTGATCCGTGTCCGTTCCAAAAAAAGTGCTCCGCAGCCTGTTCTGGGCCGCGCTGACCGTCTATGGCGTCGTCGCCATCGGGTTTCTGGGCGTGCGCTACTGGGTCCTCCCGCGGGTGGATCAATGGCGCCCTCAGATTGAAGCCTACGCCAGTCAGGCGTTGGGCGCCCGCGTCACGATCGGTGCAATCCAGGCGAACTGGCAGGGCCTGAATCCCCGCCTCGATCTCGCCTCCGTCCAGGTCTACGACGACGAGGTGGATCCCGTCCTGAGCCTGCCGTCCGTGTCCGCGGTGGTGGCGTGGCGCAGCCTTCTGTCGCTGTCGCCCACGCTGGTGCGTCTACGGCTCGAAAAACCGGAACTGACGCTGCGGCGGGATGCGTCCAACCATCTGTGGGTGGCGGGTCAGAACATTGACCTGAATACGAGCGATCACGCCTCAGACCTGAATCATCCCGGGCTGCGATGGCTGGCCGCCCAGCGTGAACTGCTGGTAAGCGACGCCACGCTGCGCTGGCAGGACGAATTGCGCCAGGCGCCCGAACTGACACTCGAGGGCGTCGATTTTCTTGTGCGCAACGGCAACCTGTCGCACCGCTTCGTGCTGCAGGCATCGGCCGGCGCCGCGCTGGCCCACAAGCTGGAACTGCGCGGGGAATTCAACCGCAGCCTGTTCGCCCCGGACGCCAGGAAGCCCGCCAACTGGAGCGGGCAGATTTTTGCCCAGGTCGATGACGTGGAGCCGCTGGCCTGGGCGCCATGGGTCGACGTGCCGCCCGTGCAAGGGCGATTCGCCGCGCGCGCCTGGTGGCAGCTCGACCATGGCAAGTTCACCGAAGTGACAAGCGACGTGGCGGTGCGCGGCGTGTCATGGAGGTCTGCGCCAGACGGTCCGGCGGTTCAGGCAAATTCGGGACAACTGCGCATTTCCGCCATGCCAGGCGACTTCGTGCAGATCGACGGCGTGCCGCTGGCCCGCAGCACGGGCGCCGCCGATGCGGCCGTCAAGGGCGCGGTGCATCAGTTGCGCGTGACGTTGCCGGGCGTCTTCGAAACCCCCACGCTGCAGGCCAACGACCTGGAGCTCAACGCCCAGGTCAAGGGCCCGGACCCGAAGAACTGGTTCGTGGACGTGACCCAGTTGCGCCTGGCCAACGACGACCTGGATGTGCGCCTGCAGGGTCAATGGCGGCGTGAAGGCAAGACGGCGGCAGGCAGCGTCGACGTGCGCGGCACCATGGTGCGCGGGTCCATGTCGGCGATCCATCGTTATCTGCCCCTGGAAGTGAACGCGGACGCGCGCGAATGGCTGGCGACGGGTCTGCCTGCCGGACAGATGCATTCCGCAGCCGTTACGCTCAAGGGAGATCTGGACGATTTCCCGTACGGTGCGCCCGGCGTCGCTGGCGAATTCGTCATCGCCGGAGCGTACTCCGGCGCCAAGGTCGACTACGCGCCGGCGGGCCAGTACCGCAAGGGCTGGCCGATGCTGGAAAACCTTTCGGGCAATTTCCGCATCGACAAGGTGAGCCTGGCCTTGGATAGCGCGGGTGGCGGCGTGGCGCATACGGGGCCGGGACATACCGTCACGTTGGGCGCCGTGAAAGCCGCCATACCCAACATGGAGCACGACTCGCAGTTGCGGGTCACGGGCGATACCTCGGGGCCGGTGTCGGCGTACCTGGCGCTGGCTGCGAATTCTCCGCTGGGGGAAATGCTGGACGGCGCCCTGGACGAGGCGCACGGCACCGGCGACTGGCGCATGCCGCTCGACCTGACCGTGCCGCTCCTCAATACCGACGACACCCAGGTCGAGGGGCATATCAGGTTCTCGGACAATTCCTTTTCGTTCATGCCCGAGATTCCGGTGCTCAGCCAAATCCATGGCGACCTGGAATTCTCGGAGAAGGGCGTGCGGACGAAGGGCATCCGGGCGCAGTTCCTCGGCGGGCCCGTCAACATTGTCGGCGCGCTGGCGCAGGGCACGGACGTGCTGCGCTTTGACGGCACGCTGGCGGGGCAGGGACTGTCGCAGTTGAGCCGCGCACCGTCGATGTCACGCTTTTCGGGCCGGGCGGCCTACAAGGGCCGGCTGAGCTACCAGAAGGGCGGCACGGTCGACATCTCGGCCGAATCCGACCTCGTCGGCATGGCGATCGACATGCCGGCGCCGGCTGGTAAGTCCGCCAAGTCCGCGCAGCTTTTGAAGCTGCAATGGGCGCCGGCGCAGGATCGCGGCGCTCGCGACCGGCGCTGGCTGACGGCGAGCCTGGGCGACAGCGTGAACGTGCTGTTCGAACGGAACCCGGCCGAGGGCTCATCGTCTTATTTCGCGCGCGGCGCGCTGGGCATCGGACGGCCCGCGACCCTGCCGGAGCGAGGGCTAAGCTTGAACGCCAGCCTGCCGGAGTTGGACATGGACGGCTGGGAGACGGTCTCTGACGGATTCAGCGTCCCGCCCGCCAAGGGTCGGCCGCCGTCCAAGCCCATCCTGCCGCAGCCCGAGCGCATCAGTCTGGCGGCCGGCGTGCTGCACACCAGCGGCTATACCTTCAACGACCTGACGCTGTACGCCACGCGCCCCGTGCCGGCGCGCTGGCGCGTGGAACTGGAATCGCGGCAGGCAGCGGGCACGCTGGAATGGCGAGAGGCGCAGGGCGCAATCGCGGGTCAGATCACCGCCCGTCTGAAACATCTGTCGTTCGCAGGCGAGGGCGATGCCAACCGGGCGGACAAGGCGCTCGCCTCGGGCAACGAGCTCTCGGACATCCCTGCGATCGACCTCCAGGCCAATCAGTTCATGCTGTATGGCAAGAATCTGGGCGTGTTGCAGGTGACGGGCACCAATCTGGAACGCGGGCGGCAGTGGCGGCTGGACAAGCTGTCCATCACCAACGATTCGGCGGCCCTGAACGCCACGGGCAACTGGGGGCTCGAGGGGCCGAACCGCGGCCTGACCGTCGATGCGGTGCTGAAGCTGGAAAACGTCGGTGATTTCATGGGCCGGATCGGCTTCGAAAACGTCGTGTCCAACGGCAAGGGGACGATCCAGGGCAAGGCGACCTGGCGCAACCTGCCATGGACACACAACATCGCGGACGTGGTGGGCGACGTGGTCGTCAGCCTGGACAATGGCCGATTCATGCATGTGAACTCCCGCACGGCGCGTCTGTTGGAGCTGCTGTCGCTGCAGTCCCTGCAACGGCTGGCGCGGCTGGACGTGAATCCCACCAACCTGCTGCGCGACGGGTTTCCGTTCGACACCATCCGCGGCAACGTCAAGGTGGCCGACGGCATGCTGACGACCGAGGGCTACAAGATCAACGGGCCGGTCGCCGCCATCGTGCTGGCCGGGGGCGTGAACCTCATCAAGGAGCGCGTCGACCTGAAGGCGGTGGTGATTCCCAACCTGGACGCAAGTGGCGCGGCGATGGTCACCGCGCTGGCGGTGAATCCCCTGATCGGGCTGGGCGCCTTCGTCACGCAGTGGCTGCTCAAGCAGCCGCTCGCGCGCGCAATGACCATGCAATACGCCGTGACCGGGAACTGGGACGATCCCAGCATCGAGCCCATCGACGCTTCCGGCAAGGAGGCGTCGAACGCCACGCCGCGCCGCATGCCGGAGTTCATCGAGCATTGAGAAACCGCCCATGAAAAAGCCGCCCGTGCAGGGCGGCTTGTCTTGGCGCGGTCGGAGCGCTTACTTCTTCTTCATCATGTCGAAGAATTCGGCGTTGGTCTTGGTGGCGCGC
>DALZRX010000079.1:0-821 GCA_032015805.1 Achromobacter sp. | reverse complement strand
GAATTCCATGGACTGGACTTCGTCCATGTCGTGGATGAACTTGCGCAGCACCCACACCTTCTGCAGCAGGTCGGGGGCGATCAGCAGCTCTTCGCGGCGGGTGCCCGACTTGTTCAGGTTGATGGACGGGTAGACGCGCTTTTCAGCCAGGCGGCGCTCGAGGTGGACTTCGGAGTTGCCGGTGCCCTTGAATTCTTCATAGATGACTTCATCCATGCGGCTGCCGGTTTCGATCAGCGCGGTGCCCAGGATGGTCAGCGAGCCGCCTTCTTCCAGGTTGCGCGCCGCGCCGAAGAAGCGCTTGGGACGCTGCAGGGCGTTGGCGTCCACGCCGCCGGTCAGCACCTTGCCGGAAGCCGGCACCACGGTGTTGTAGGCGCGGGCCAGACGGGTGATCGAGTCCAGCAGGATCACGACGTCCTTCTTCATTTCGACCAGGCGCTTGGCCTTTTCGATGACCATTTCGGCCACTTGCACGTGACGGGTGGCGGGTTCGTCGAAGGTCGACGCAACCACTTCGCCGCGCACCGTGCGCTGCATTTCGGTCACTTCCTCGGGACGCTCATCGACCAGCAGGACGATCATGACGGCGTCGGGGTAATTGGTGGTGATGGCGTGCGCAATGTGCTGCATCATCACCGTCTTGCCGGACTTCGGGCTGGCGACGATCAGGCCGCGCTGGCCCATGCCGATGGGGGCAAAGACGTCGAGGATCCGGCCAGTGAGGTTTTCCTCGCTCTTGATGTCGCGTTCCAGGCGGATGACGCGGTTCGGATGCAGCGGCGTCAGGTTCTCGAACATGATGCGATGCTTGATCGCCT
>DALZRX010000078.1:1441-12153 GCA_032015805.1 Achromobacter sp. | reverse complement strand
CCGCTGAAGCCGGCCGCGCCGATCACTTTCCGGTCGGCTGCGCGGACCCGCTCGCCGCGCCCGCCGACCGCCGGTTCACCGCTATGCGAACTTCTCGGGGTCCGGCCCCAGGCGCGGACCTTCCTTGATGCCGTCAATGGCAGCCATCTCGGCCGGCGTCAGTTCGAAGTCGAAGACGTCGATGTTCTCGCGGATGCGGGCCGGGGTGACGGACTTGGGAATCACGACCAGGTCGTGCTGCAGGTGCCAGCGCAGCGTTATTTGCGCGGGCGACTTGCCGTGCTTTTGCGCGAGGTCGAGGATCACCTTTTCCTTCGTGATGTTGCCTTGGGCCAGGGGGCTCCAGGACTCGGTCACGATGCCATGCCGGGCGTGAAAGGCCCGCAGCGCGTTCTGCGTGAACCCCGGGTGCAGCTCGATCTGATTGACGGCGGGCGTGACGCCGGACGCGTCGATCAGGCGTTCCAGGTTGGCTTGCGTGAAGTTCGACACGCCGATCGCGCGCGCGCGCCCGTCTTCCTTCATCTCGACCATGGCGCGCCAGGCGTCCAGAAACTTCTCGCTGCCCGCGACCGGCCAGTGGATGAGGTACAGGTCCACGTAGGCCAGGCCCAGCTTTTCCAGGCTCTCGTCCATGGCCTTGTGCGCGTCGTCGTAGCCGTGCTTGTCGTTCCAGAGCTTGGTCGTGATGAACAGGTCCTTGCGCGCCACGCCGGCCGAACGTAGCCCAATGCCCACGCCCGCCTCGTTGCCATAGATGGCTGCCGTGTCCACCGATCGGTAGCCTGCCGCCAGCGCTTCCTTCACGCTGGCGGCCGCCTGGTCGTCCGGCACCTGCCAGACACCCAGGCCCAACTGCGGAATCTTGCCTCCGTCGTTCAATTTCACTGCAGGTACCTTCGCCATAAGACCCTCCGTAGCATGCAACGCGACGCCTGCGCGGCGAAAACGCGCCCGGTCGCGTAACCAGGGGAGCAGCCGGCCGGGCCCCCGGTTGGAAGAGAAAGAAACGGGCCCGACGCGCTGCGCCCGTATCGCGATACCACCTTGATGCCCCCGGTTCCGGTACACCCTTACCAGGGGTTATCCCTCAAATAGTACCGCTGGTGCCCCATAATGCCCTGCAAACGGCTTAACTCCCCTGGCGGAGACGGCCTCAACCACTGCATCCCGACCATGACTCCTTCTGAAACGCCGCCCGGCAAGGGCGGCGGTCTATCCACGCTTCGAACCCTGTTTCCCTACCTCTGGCCGCCCGGCAAGACCGGC
Organism: Achromobacter sp.; assembly: GCA_032015805.1. Classification (GTDB taxonomy): domain Bacteria; phylum Pseudomonadota; class Gammaproteobacteria; order Burkholderiales; family Burkholderiaceae_B; genus Achromobacter. The sequence continues at coordinate 10,884 of DALZRX010000078.1, read as the reverse complement.
TTGAAGGTTCGTGTGGTGGCGGCGCTGCTCTGCCTGTTCGCCGCCAAGGCCGCGACCGTCTACGTGCCCTTGCTGTACAAGCAGGCGGTGGACGAACTGGGCAAGGGCGCGCCCGGCACGGTGACCGTGCCGCTGGGGCTGATCCTGGCCTACGGCACCGCGCGCGTGCTGTCGCTGCTGTTCTCGGAACTGCGCGACGCCATCTTTGCGCGGGTCGGGCAGCATGCGATCCGCTCGGTCGGCCTGCAGATCTTCCGCCACCTGCACAGCCTCGCGCTGCGCTTTCACCTGGCCCGGCAGACCGGCGGGCTGAACCGCGCCATCGAACGCGGCACCAAGGGCATCCAGACCCTGCTGTCGTTCCTGCTTTTCAACATCCTGCCCACCTTCTTCGAAATCAGCCTCGTCTGCATCGTGCTGTGGAAGATGTTCGATGGTTGGCTGGCGCTGGCCACGGGCGCCACCGTCGTGCTGTACATGGCCTACACGCTCGCCGTGACGGAATGGCGCACCAAGTTCCGGCGCCAGATGAACGAGACCGACTCCGAGGCCAACACCAAGGCCATCGAAAGCCTGCTGAACTACGAAACCGTCAAATACTTCGGCAACGAAGAGCATGAGGCGCGGCGCTACGACGCCTCGCTGACCCGCTACGAACGCGCCGCCGTGCGCAGCCAGGTCAGCCTGTCGATCCTGAACGTCGGCCAGGCCGCCATCATCTCCGTGGGATTGACGCTGGTGATGTGGATGGCGGCCAACGGCATCGCCGAGGGCCGCTACACGCTGGGCGACTTCGTGCTGGTCAACACCTACCTCTTGCAGCTCTATACCCCGCTCAGCTTCTTTGGCTTCATCTACCGCGAAATCAAACAGGCGCTGATCGACATGGAACGCATGTTCGAGTTGCTGGGCCAGGACCGTGAGGTCGCGGACGGCCCGAGCGCCACGCCGCTGCAGGTCGCGGGCGGCGCCGTCGAATTCCGCGACGTGCATTTCGGCTACGACCCGCGCCGCGCCATCCTGAAGGGCGTGAGCTTCTCGATTCCCGCCGGCAAGACGGTGGCCGTCGTGGGCACGTCCGGCGCGGGCAAGTCCACGATCGCGCGCCTGCTGTTCCGCTTCTATGACACCGACAGCGGCGCCATCCTGATCGACGGCCAGGACGTGCGCGACGTCACGCAGGCCAGCGTGCGGGCGGCGATCGGCGTGGTGCCGCAGGACACCGTGCTCTTTAACGACACCATCCGCTACAACATCGGCTACGGCCGGCCCGGCGCCACGGACGCCGAAATCGAGGCCGCCGCGCGGCTTGCGCACATCCACGATCTGGTCCTGACCATGCCGGACGGCTACGACACGATGGTGGGCGAGCGCGGCCTGAAGCTGTCGGGCGGCGAAAAACAGCGCGTGGCGATTGCGCGCACCATCCTCAAGAACCCGGCGATCTTCCTGTTCGACGAGGCCACCAGCGCGCTGGACACCCACACGGAACGCGAAATTCAGGCCAACCTGCGCGAGGTCAGCCAGGGCCGTAGTACGCTGATCATCGCCCACCGCCTGTCCACGGTGGCCGACGCGGACGAGATCATCGTGCTGGCCGATGGCCGCATCGTCGAGCGCGGCCGCCATCCGCAATTGCTGGCCCAGGGCGGCATCTACGCCGGCATGTGGAACCGCCAGCAGGAAAGCGCCCGGTCGGCCCCGGCGGATTGACAAGGCGCGGCCCCTGTCCGAACATCGCACCCTTTTGCTAGCCAGGCCATCATGCAGGAATCTCCTTCCCTCCCCGAAGTACGCGTCTGCGCCGCCGGCGACCTGGTCAACGGCGGCCTGGGCGTCAAGGTGCCCGTGACCGACGGCGCGGGCCGCACCACCGCCTTCTTCGTGCGCTACCAGGACCGGGTGCATGGCTACCTGAACCGCTGCGCCCACGTCGGCGTCGAACTCGACTGGGAAGGCAGCTTCTTCACCCGCGCGGGCGACCTCATCATGTGCGCGCGCCACGGCGCCACCTACCAGCCCGACACGGGCCTGTGCGTGGGCGGCCCCTGTAAGAACGGCCGCCTGACCGTGCTGGACGTCCAGGAGCGTGACGGCAGCGTGTTCTGGCAGCCTGCGGGCAAGATCCGCCCGGCCGACCCGCAAGGCTGATTGCGGCGCGGCGAACCGCCGCCGGCTTACGCCCGGGCCGGCACGCCCTGTGCCGTTTCCTCGCGCTCGGCATAGCGCCGCGCCAGCACCGCGCACACCATCAATTGCATCTGATGGAAGATCATCAGCGGCAGCACCACCACGCCCATCTGCGACGTGCCGAACAGCACGGTGGCAAGCGGAATGCCCGACGCCAGTGACTTCTTCGATCCGCAGAAGACCAGCGTGATCTCATTCTCTTTCGACAGACCCAGCTTGCGGCTGCCCCAGGTCGTGATCAGCAGCACCGCCCCCAGCAGCAAGGCGTTCACCAACACCATGGTCGCCAGGTCGATCGCCGGGAACGCGTGCCAGATGCCCTGCGCGACAGCCTCGCTGAACGCCGTGTAGACGGCCAGCAGGATGGAACTGCGGTCGACCTTGGACAGCGTTCGGCTGTTGCGCTGCGCCCAGGCGCCAATCCACGGGCGCAGCAGGCTGCCGACGGCAAACGGAAGCAGGAGCTGCAACAGGATGCGGCCAGCGTCGGCCAGCCCGTGCCCGCCACCCTGGCGATGCAACAGCACGGCCACCAGCAGCGGCGTCAGCACCGTGCCCAGCAGATTGGAGGCGGTCGCCGCGCAGATCGCCCCCGGCACATTGCCGCGCGCCATCGAGGTGAATGCAATCGAGGACTGCACGGTGGAGGACAGCGTGCAGACGAACAGCACGCCCAGCCATAGCGACGGCGTCAGCAGGCCGGGAAACAGCACGCGCAGGCCCAGGCCCAGGGCGGGAAACAGCAGGAAGGTGCAGGCCAGGATCAATCCATGCAGGCGCACGTCCTTCACCCCGGCGACGATGGCGTCCGTGGAAAGCCGTGCACCGTGCAGGAAGAACAACAGTGAGATCGCCACGTTGCTGGCGACCATCATGAACGTCGCGCCCTTGCCCACCGCCGGGAAAAAGCTGGCGAACACAACGGTTGCAATCAGGATGAGCGTGAACTGGTCGGGCAGAAAGCGGCGCATGGCAGGGAAGAATCCAGAAAGTTGCGCCCACTATAGGCGCGCCCCTTGCCATCGTGAAGGCCACTGGGTACTTTAACTGTCATCGGAAATTGCTATGACCAAAGGGCGCCCATGCTGAACCCTCTGTGGCTCAAGACCTTCGCCGCCGCCGCCGGCGCGCCCAGCTTCACTGAAGCCGCGCGCCGGTTGGGCCTGACCCAGCCCACCGTCAGCGAGCACATCCGGCAGCTTGAGCAGGCCGTGAATCGGCGTCTTTTCCAGCGCGACACGCATTCGCTCGCCCTGACCACCGATGGCCGCAGCCTGCTCGTGCATGCCGAAATCATCCTGGCCGCCCACGAGAAGGCTGAACGCCTCTTCGAGGCGCCGCGACTGCGCGGGCGGATTCGCCTGGGCACGTCGGACGATCTGGCGATGGGACCCTTGCCGGATGTCCTGGCGGCGTTTCGCCTGGCGCATCCGGAAGTGGAGCTGGACCTGACCATCGGCGTCACCAGCGAACTCTACAAGCTGCTGGACGACAACCGGCTGGATGTGATGATCGGCAAACGCCGGCGCGGCGACCGCCGCGGCCAGACGCTGCACAAGGAGGCGCTGCTGTGGCGCGCCAAGGAAGGCCTGCGGATCGTCCCCGACGAACCGCTTCCGTTGATCCTGTTGCGCGAGCCCAGCGTGACGCGCACCCTGACGCTCGATGCGCTGGCCCGCGCCGGCCGAAGCTGGCAGATCGTCTGCACCAGCACCAGCTATGCGGGCTGTCAGGCGGCCGCGCGCGCCGGCCTGGGCATCACGGTGCAGCCCTCGCACCTTTCCACCGCAGGACTGTCGGCACCTGCTGGCGCGGCCAACCTGCCCGCCCTGCCGCCGGTGGAGTTCATCGTGATCTCGGCCCCGGCGCCCGGCAAGCCCACGCGCGCGCTGACCGAGATCCTGATGCGAAGCACCCTGACCTGACGCGCTATTGCGGCGCGATGTTCTCGGAAGCGGATGCGTCGGGCGCGCGCCTACTCAGGCAATGGGTCCGGCACGCCATCCGCATCGACGGACTTCACGCGGTCCAAGGCGTTGCGAGCAGCCGACATGGCTTCGATCGTGCTGCGAAAGCGGCGGCTGAGGAATATCTCGAAAGCCTGGCTTTCGGGCTCGGGCGGAGCCTCTTCCTCGCCCGGTTCGGCGTCTTGCGCGGTTGACGCGGCGGCAGCCGCGGCGGCTTTCACGGGCACGCGCCGCGTCTCAAGAAACGCGCGCGGGGGGATGCGCCCCTCGGGCTGGGTCGCATATGCGACCACTGAAAATCCATTGATGATCTTCTCGGACATTCCGGTTTCCTTGGGTGCCTTCGTGCACGCGCACCGACACGTTGCACAACGGCCCGCCACAAGAAAACTTAAGCATCCGGCCCGTCGCGGGAGCTGATCCCGCAACGGTTATGCAAGCGATTCTATTTTGTCGACGTAAGCGCCGGTGCGCGTACGCGGACATAGGCCGCCACCTGCTCCAGCACGTGCGACAGATCGGCGCGCAGCGACTCGAAGCCCGCGTTGCGCTCGCGCGTCGTCTCGTCCATGTACAACGGACGCCGGATCTCGACTTGCAGGCTGTGCCGCTTCAGCGCGGGCTGGCCAATCTGCGCGATGAGCTGCACGCCCTTGTACGGATCGTTGCGCGCCACGGTGTAGCCCTTGTCGCGTAGCGCCGTCTCGATCAGCGCGATGAATTCGGGCTCGCACGTCGTGCCGTCGCGATCGCCCAGCACGAAGTCGGCGAGCGGATGTTCGCTCTGGCGGCCAAGCCGTTCATAGGCGTCGTTCGGCATCGAATGCAGGTTCAGATGCCACACGGCGCCAAAGCGCTCGTGAACCTGCCGGATCGCCTTTGCCAGCGCCGCGTGATAGGGCTCGTAGTACGCCTGGATGCGATGCCGCACCTGCGCCAGCGTCAGCTTGCGGTCGTAGATCGGCGTGGTCTTGTCCATGCGCCGCCAGATCAGGCCCTTGCCCAGGCGCGTCTTCTCGCCGGGGTCCAGCGGCTCGGGCCAGGGCTCGGCCAGCAGTTCCGGATCAAGATCCTGCAACGTCCGATTCGGATCGATATAGACGCGTGGGAAATTTGCCGCGATCAGCGTGGCGCCCAGCGCGGGCGCCGCCGACCACAACGCGTCCACGTGCGTGTCCTCGCCCTGGCGCAATTGCGTCAGCGTCGCCGACGCCCCGAAATCATCGGGATAGCGCTCGCCGCTATGCGGCGAATCACAGACCAGCGGCAATGCGGGTCCGGTGGGTTCATGCACGGAAACTGCGGGGAAGTCGGCGGTCGTCATCGTCAATCAGCCTGGATGTTGGCGGTCTTGGCCACTTTCGCGTAGCGGGCCAAGGCCTGGTCGATCTGCACCTGGAATTCTTGCGGCGTCGTGGGCATCAGCGTACCACCCACCTCTTCCGCCTTCTTGCGGAACTCCGGATCTTCCATCGCCGCGCGAACCGCCTTGTTCAAGCGATCAACCACCACCTGCGGCGTGCCGGCAGGCGCCACCAGGCCGAACCAGCCGCCCGTGCCCATGTCGGGATAGCCCAGCTCGATATAGGTGGGCACGTCGGGCAGCAAGGGCGAGCGCTCGGCGCCCAGCACGGCCAGCGGGCGCAGCTTGCCGCCAAGCACCTGCGGCAGCGTCGACGACAGATTGTCCGTGATCGCGTCCACCTGCCCGCCCATCACGTCATTCAACGCCGGACCTGCGCCCCGGTACGGCACGTGCAGCAACTTGATGCCGGACAGCATCATGAAATTCTCGATGTTCACATGTCCCAGCGAACCCACGCCCGGTGAAGCAAAGCTGTAGCGTTCCGGCGCGCCTTTGGCCAGCGCCACGAACTCGGCCATGTTCTTGGCCGGCACGTTTGGATTGATCGCGAAAATGCTGGGGACGGCCAGCACATTGGCCACCGGCACGAAGTCCCTCACCGGGTCGTAGTTCATCTTGCGGAAGACCGCCGGATTCGATCCGTGCGTGCTCATGGTCGCCATGCCGATCGTGTACCCGTCCGGCGTCGACCGCGCGACCTGTTCCATGCCCAGCGATCCGCCAGCGCCGGCCTTGTTCTCGACCACGATGGTCTGCTTCAAGTCACGGCCGGCGTACTCGGCCACGAGGCGCGCCACGATGTCGGTCGATCCGCCGGCGGCAAAGGGCACCACCAGCTTGATCGGACGGGCGGGATAGTCGGCGGCATGCGCGATGCCGGCAAAGGACAGCGTGGCGAACATGCCGGCGAGCGCTACGCGCGCGGACCGGCCGAAAAGACGGCGGGACATTTAGGCGACTCCTGAAGTGATTGTTATGAAGGCCGCCAGTGTCCAAACTTTACGATCGCCTTTCAAACGACTATATTGCACTCCTTCATTACCAAAGGTCATGCTAGATGCGCCTGCATTCGCCATCCATGTCGGAGCTGCATGCCTTTGTGACGGCGGCAAGATTGGGAAGCTTCACCCAGGCCGCCCAGGTGCTGTGCGTCACCCAGGGCGCCATCAGCCGCGCCATCTCCCGATTGGAGGCGCATTTCGGCCAGCCCCTCATGCATCGCAACGCGCATGGCCTCACGCTGACCGAGACCGGCCGCAAGCTTTATGAGGGCGCCCAGGCGCCCCTTCAGGCCATTGAAGCACTCAGCCAGGAGCTTCGCCCCGGCGACCGCCGGCTGCGCTTGACGCTATCGACTGTGCCCACGCTGGCCAGCGCCTGGCTCGTCCCGCGCCTGCCGGACTTCCACCAACGCCATCCCGACATCCAGCTTGGCTTCTCCGCCTACCGCCGCAACGAGGACTTTTCCGGCGCCACGCCGGACGCGAGCATTCTTTCGGGCACGCCGGATCAGTGGCCTGGGTGGCAGGCGGACTATGTGATTGGCCGGGAGATGGTGGTGATCTGCCATCCGGACCGCTTGGCGGCGCGGCAGGCGCAGGGGCTTTGGATCACGCCGCAGGGACTGCTGGGCGAGCCGCTGCTGTACCACACCAACGGCAGGGAAAATTGGGCGCAGTGGTTCACCGCGGCCGGCGTGCCGCGTGGCAGCGTCGCGTTGTCGAACGGGTTTGACCAGGTATCGATCCTCATACGCGCGGTCATGGCGGACATGGGCATTGCGGTGCTGCAACGCTGCCTGGTGCGGGACGAACTGCAGTCCGGCCGGGTCGCCGCCCCCTTCCCCGACCTGGCCATCCGCATCGATCGCGGCTATCACCTGTGCGCGCCGGCGCAGCGGCGAGATCACCACGCGCTAACGTGCTTTCGGCAATGGCTCCTGGAGACGGCCGGCCGCGATCCCGACGTCGTGGCGGCAGACGCGCGCCACTGAGAATTCAGGCGATCCTGCAGAAACGCGTAAACCGGCAAGATTCCACGGCCATCACGCGCGAGGTCCGTCGCCGGTGCTGCGGCCATTGCGCCCCGTTCTCAAACCGCGATCCGGCTCCAAAAGCCACGGGCCCCTCGAAAGGGGCCCGTGTCATACGAATGCCGGGGGAACCGATCAGGGCGCGAGCTTGAAGCCCAGGTCCACGCCCCATTTGTCCGTCTCGCGCAGCCATTTGGCGCCGCAATTCAGGCAGCGGAAGTGGTCTTCGCGGCTTTCCTCCCGGCCCTTCTGCGTTGGGTTGGTAAATCCTTGATGTCCCAGGTGCGAATGCGGCGCGACGCCCGCAAGTCCTGGGTTAATGCGTTGGCAAGCCAAGCACATAACGCTCATTGATGCTTCCCCACAAACAGTGTTAGCAAATTGTAAGGGATTTCACCAATGTCTTTCTAATAAATGACCTTCCCGGGGGAACAAAAATTGTTAACGTGATCAGGATACAACGTTTTGTAACGCCGTCAGGCAAGTAGCCAGATGATATGGCGAGGTGGACGGCATGTCCCCCCGTATCACCGCCCCCTGCGCGTCCAGGCATTCGTGCCAGCCCCCCGCGTGAACGAACCGGCTTCGGAAATCGGCCAACGCCGGCGCAAGCGCCGGCAGATCGCCCATCACCGCCAAGACCCGCAGATACTCCGTCTGCGCCCAGATCCGGCGGGTATCGTCCGCCACCGCGCCAGACTCATCCAGTGATGCGATGACGCCCCCCGCATCCACGCCATGATCGCGCGACCATTGCACGGCGCGGGGCAACGACTCCGGCAGGTCCAGGCCTTCGAAGACCTGCGCAGATTCATGCACGAGCGACAACCATTCAAACTGATGGCCAGGTTCCAGGCGATTGGCGGCACTGCCCTGCATTGCCTCAGAAACGCATTGCGTTGGCGCATGCACGAAGAACTGGCTGATGCCTTGCGCCAGTTCGCGCAAATGCTGCGCAAACCACGCGGGCTCGGCAACCTGTGCCGCGGCCAGGTAGGCTTCGGTCAGGTGCATCATGGGGTTTTGCGCCGGCGGTTTCAGCGGCTGTGAAAAGTCCGCGCTGAGCGCGGCGTGATAGAGCGAATCCGCCGTCTTGAAGTGCGCCTCGATGGTGCGCGCCGTGGTCAGCATCAGCTTGCGCGCATGCGCGTTACGGCTGCGTTGGAAGTATGCCGACGCCGCCAGCACAATGAATGCGTGCGTATACAAGTCCTGCGTATCGTCCAGCGGTTGGCCCTGCGCATCGACGCTATATCGCCAGCCACCGTGCTCGTCACGAAAGACACGCCGCAGCGATTCAAACAGGCGGTCGGCATGCTGCGCCGCAGCCGCGCCGGGCGCCTGCGCGAAGACATACAACTGGCGCGCACAGGCCATGGCGCGATAACGCGTCACAGGCAGTGGTTCACCGTTGCTTGGATGCAGTGATTCGTAAGGCAGGCAGAGCGCGTCGTTGAAACCGCGATCCAGCCACATGGGCAACACGACAGAATCAAAATGCGCCCGCAGCGCGCGGATATCATCCGCAAGAGAGGAATTGGTCTGTGCGGCAGTCATCTTGGAACGACGCATACCCGACGAGGGCCCCAGGTTTTGGAGCAGCAACGATAACCGAAATCGTCGTCGCCATCTCGTAGGTATCCGCCATGCGCTCATGCACACACAGACCGGTCGTGCCGATCAGCTCCGTTTAGAGCCAAAGCCCTATCGGAAGATATTTTCCTCTACCCAGTTTTGCGCGAAGATTTCCGCGCGATCACGTGCTTCGTCCAACGAAGCGCAGTTGCCCAAGTGGGAAAATGCGGCATCCACTTCGGTGCCGCCCTCGGCCGTAACCGTCAGCAATACGCCATATCCGCCGGTATCCATGGCCGCTGTGGAAACGTCG
>DALZRX010000078.1:0-1431 GCA_032015805.1 Achromobacter sp. | reverse complement strand
ACTTCCTGGTCACGATGCTGCATGTGCTACCTCCCAGTCGGTTACCTAAACGCGCGAACCACGCGTGACGTGCGTCAGTCGAAATTTCCTGCGCAGATGAATAGACCTGCAACCGTCACGCAAAGTTCATCTTACTGGCGAGACGGGGGCTTATATACGTCGGAAAGATGTCAATTCGCACATTCCGTCTCAGCATATGCCGTGCCGCACTGCGGGGAAGGCATGTGGCGCGAAATACTGCGAAAACATTCGCAACCATGCGGTAATTAGGCCGCGGCATGGGGCCAAAGGAATCAAGCGAATCGGGTAGACGGGCGATGACCGCGAGATCGCGACGACCCAGACGGCCTAGCGCAAATGGATGGCGCCCGGCTCTTCCATGCGCAGGGACAGCCTGCCCTTGTCGGTGATGATCCAACGGCCGTCAGCGCCGGATGCGATGCAGCGCAATGTTTCCAGCGCCTGCGCGACGTGGGCAGGAACATCGGTCTGGACCGCGCCGGGCTCGCTATTGTCGGCCACGACGCGCAGCCAATGCCCCAGTTCGCCCTTTTCGAAACGATGCAATGCCATGCGTGGTTCTCTCTTGAATTGCTCAACGATAGCATGCCGGTCAAGGGTGGCCGCAGCGTACATCCCGCCATCAAGCGAGCAATCGGGGCACGGAAGATGCCAGCAGCGCGATGCCTGACACCGTCAGCAGTCCCAGCACGACGCGGCGGAACGCCACATCGCTGATGCCGACATAAACGCGCGTGCCCCATATTGTGGGCACCAGCATCGCGGGCACGATCAGGGCAAACAGCGGCAGCATGTCGCGCGTGACCACGCCGGTCAGCACATAACTTGCCATCGTCACCATCAGCATCGACAGATTGAAGTTCTGGATCACCGCGCGCTGCACGTCGCGATCAAAGCCGCGCAAGGTGCACCACAGGGTGGGGATCACACCCGTAAAGCCGCCCAAGCCACCCATGACGCCGCCAATGGCCCCTGCCACGCCGTCGGCGACCTTGCCGCCCACCGTGATGCGCGGAATACGCGCGGCAAACAGCATGATGGGACACCAGATCGCAAGCAGGCCGCCGATGAATGCCTTGAATACCACGGGGTCCAGATGCGGCAGCACTTTTACGCCGAGCGGAATGCCCGCCAATCCGCCGATGACGAACGGCAGCAGATGAGCGGCGGCAAAGCCCCGGCGCACCGTAAAGGCCGCCAGCAACTGCCCGGTCAACGCGCCGAACACGGCCATCGCTGCGGCAAGCCGAGGGTCCACGGTCCAAGCCCAGAACGACATGGCCACCATGCCGAAACCAAAGCCTGACAGACCTTGCACAAAACCAGCAGCCATGGCGCCCACCACGACCACTACGTATAACGAGTCCATATCTGCTGCGCGTTCCGCGTGACGTGCCGGCACCATTTCCG
>DALZRX010000077.1:0-12168 GCA_032015805.1 Achromobacter sp. | reverse complement strand
TGCCGCACCCGGAACGCGTGACCCGCAACGTCATGATGTCGTGGGCGCCCGAGAAATGGGGCAATGCGGATACGGGCGGCGCGTACAGCCCCTGGATGCGCATCTTCCGCAATGCGCGCGCCTGGCTGAAGTAAGCCGGATCATTCGCCGGGGCTTGCCCCCGGCGTTGCGCGACACACCCCGCTGCGTGGCATTGCTGCCACCCAGCGGGGTGTTTTCATTGGCGCTTGCCGATGGCGCTATCGGCGCGCCTTCAACGACTTCATGAATTTCTGGGCGCGCGAGACCGCATCGTGGGCTTCGGCCGACAGCGCACTCACGAAACGCTGCGCCGCCAGGCTCAGCGGCCGGCGTGGATGATTCACAACCACCAGTTGCCGCTGCATGTCGGCATGGATTCGCCGCACCGAAAGTGCGCCGGCGTCCAGTTCATGCGCGATCGCACTGACGGGCAGGATGGTCGCCCAAGCGCCTGATTTCACCAGTTCCAGCGTCGGCGTCAGCGCGTCCATCTCGAGCCGCGGCCGCGCGGCCGGGCTGCGCTTCTTCAAGATCGGATCGATGATCGCCCGCAATCCCTGTCCCAACGACGGCACGATGAGTGCGTCGATCGGCAGATCGCCAAACTCGACGTTGCGCAGCGCGCTGTCCGACGCCGTAACCAGCACAAGCTCCTCACTTACAAGCGGCGTGGTTTCCAGGCTGCGTACGGGCTGAATCAGATTGACGATCGCAACGTCGAGCTCGCCCGCGTCCAGCCGTTCCACAAGCCCAGCGCTGTAGGCCTCCGTCAAACGGATGGTGACGTCCTTGTTTTCCGCCGTGTAAACAGAAAGGGCGCGGGGCACGATGCTGGCGCCGAGCGAGGGAACCGTGCCTACCCGCACGAGGCCCGATGTGCCGCCGCTCAGGTCCAACATGCGTTGACGCACGCTTTCGACCTCTTTGGACAAGGGGAGGAGCATCTTGTAGAGGTCGGCGCCAGCAGCGGTCGGCGTGACCCCCCGGCTGGACCGCTCGAACAGCTGGACCTTCAGCGTCTTTTCAAGCTTTGCCAATTGCGTGCTGAGGGCCGATTGAACGATGCCCAATTCGGCCGCGGCGCGCGTCATGCCGCCGTTCCGGTACAGACAAAGAAAGCACTCGATCTGGCGGAGATCCATGGTGTGTCGCGTTGTTTAGAAAACCGGATTATAGGGAGGCGCACGTACGCCCGGACGCCGCTCTACGGGTTAACGATATGCTGAAAATAGATTGTAGGTGTTTATATTATTAAAAAAAGAGATGGCTTTGGCGATCCTGCGGCAAGGCCGGCATACAAGGAGACAAGACGTGGAAACCAGTACGAAAGTGTTAGGTGCCGTCGCGTTGGCGGTAGTCGGCATGTGCGGGGCAACGGTCGCAAGCGCGCAGACCGACAAGGTGAAGATTGCGTTCGTCACCGACATGAGCGGACCGTACTCCGACTTTGACGGTGTCGGCGGGCTGGACGCCATTCGCATGGCGGTTGCCGACTTCGGCGGCAAAGTCCTGGGCAAGCCGATCGAGGTGCTGTCGGCCGATCATCAGAACAAGGCCGACATCGCGTCCAACCGCGCCCGGCAGTGGTGGGACCAGGACAAGGTGGACCTGGTGGTGGGCGGCTCCAATTCCTCCGCATCGCTGGCAATCAGCACGATCGCCGCGGAGAAAAAGAAGGTCTTCATCAGTGCGGGGGCGGGCGCCGACAGCCTCACCGAGGAAGCCTGCACGCCCTACACGGTGCGCTACACATACTCGACGTCGGCGCAGGCACGCGGCACGGCGGCCGCCATGGTGCAGCAAGGCGGAAAAAGCTGGTTCATGCTGACGGCCGACTATGCGTTCGGCTATTCGCTGGAAAAGGCCAGCATGGATGTCGTGCAGGCGAGCGGCGGTTCCGTTACCGGGACGACGCGGCACCCGCTCAACACCTCGGATTTTTCTTCCTACCTGATGAAGGCGCAGGCATCCAAGGCGCAGGTGCTGGGCCTGGCGAATGGCGGGGGAGATCTGATCAACTCGATCAAGACGGCCAAGGAGTTTGGCGTCAGCGACAAGATGCGCCTGGCCGGCCTGATGGTCTTCATTACCGACATACACAGCCTTGGGCTGGACACCACCGCCGGCATGTACCTCACCGACGGCTGGTATTGGGACCTGAACGACCGCTCGCGCGAGTTTGCCAAGCGCTTTTATGAGCGGAACAAGAAAATGCCCACCACCTTTCAGGCGGGCGACTATTCCGCCGTCACCACCTACCTGAAAGCCGTGGAACGCGCGGGAACGACCGACTCGGACGCGGTGATGAACGCGCTGAAATCCATGCCGATCGACGACATGTTCACCAAGGGCTACATCCGCGCCGACGGCACCATGGTGCATGACATGTACCTCATGCAGGTCAAGTCCGCCTCTACGTCAAAAGGGGAATGGGACTACTACGAAAAAGTGGCCACGATTCCTGGCGAAGAGGCCTACGCGCCCACCAAGCCTGGCATCTGCAAGCTGAAGGCGCGCATCTGATTGAACGCGCGGCGCACCGGCAAGCCGCCGGCGCGCCGCCCGGACATGCTTCATCCACCCAACAGAAGGAATGCATCATGGCAGAGAGTTGGCCAGAGCTGGTCTATCAGAACCTGAAAGAGGCCGGCGTTACGCAGATGGCGTATGTCCCCGACGCGGGACACAGCCAGTTGATCAAGCTGTTCGAGGCGGATCCGGACGTCGAGGCGATTTCACTGACCACCGAGGAAGAAGGCGTGGCGATGCTGGGCGGCGCATGGCTCGGCGGCGCCAAGGGGGTCCTGCTGCTGCAGTCCAGCGGCGTGGGCAATTGCATCAACATGCTCGCGCTGATCCAGGAATGCCGAATGCCGTTCCTGTGCCTGATCACCATGCGCGGCGAGTGGGGCGAGTTCAATCCTTGGCAGTGTCCCATGGGCCAGTCCACCGAGGACGCGCTGCGTGCGGCCGGGGTGTACGTGCAGCGCGTGGACCACGGAAGCGACGTCCCCGAGACCGTGCGCGCGGCAAGCCTCTTGGCCTTTCATTCGAACCGGGCCGTGGCGGTGGTGATTTCACAGCGCGTTCTGGGCATCAAGAACTTCAACAAGTAGCGTGAGGCAATCCATATGAACGCGAGCGTGGCAATGAACCGGCGGTCGGTGGTCGCCCGGATACTTGAGCAACGGGGCGACGCCCTGGTCGTGGCCAGCCTGGGCAACCCCACCTACGACGTTTCAGCCGTAGGGGACGACGATCGGAACTTCTACGTCTGGGGCGCCATGGGCGGCGCGTGCATGGTAGCCCTGGGGCTGGCGCTGGCGCAGCCAAAACGCCAGATCCTTGCATTCGCGGGTGACGGAGAAATGCTCATGGGCATGGGGACCTTCGCCACGATCGGCGTGCGTGCCCCCACGAACCTCAAGATTATCGTGATCGATAACGAGCACTACGGTGAGACCGGCATGCAGCCCGCGCATTCGGGCAGGGGTGTGGACATTGCCGGCATCGCGCGGGCCTGCGGGATCGAAGATAGCGCCACGTTGCGCACCGAGCGCGAACTGGACGAGAGATTGCCCGGCCTGAAGCGGCCGGGCTTGCAATGCCTGGTGCTGAAAGTGGCGGCGGCGCCCGAACCCAGCAGCCTGCCGCCGCGCGATGGGCCCTACCTGCGTTCCCGGTTCCGTGAAGCGGTGCTGGGAAAGGGCAGGGGAGCCCACGCATGACCTATCAACGTTGCATGACAAGGAGCGGACAGTGACGCAGAAATCAAACTACATCGACGGCGCGTGGGTGGAAGGCGAGACCATCCTGACCAGCCTGAATCCGGCAGACCCGCAGGATATGGTCGGTCAGTATGCAAGCGCCAGCGAGTCGCAGATGCGCCAGGCAGTGCAGGCGGCGCGCGCAGCGGCGCCCGCCTGGGAGCGGGGAACCACCCAGTCTCGAAGCGACATCCTGTTCCGCGTTGCGAACGAAATCCTGGCGCGCAAAGAAGAGTTGGGCGCCCTGGTTTCGCGCGAAGCGGGCAAGACACAGGCAGAGGGGCAGGGCGAGGTCGTGCGCGCGGGCCAGATCTTCCAGTTCTTCGCGGGGGAAGCGGTGCGGTATGGCGGAGAGAACCTGCCTTCCGTGCGCCCGGACATAGGCGTGCAGATCAGCCGGCATCCCGTGGGCGTCGTGTCCATGATCACGCCGTGGAATTTTCCGATCGCGATTCCAGCCTGGAAGATTGCGCCCGCACTGGCCTTCGGCAACACGCTGGTGCTCAAGCCGTCTGAACATACCCCTGGCGTTGCGTGGGAGTTGTTCGCCATCCTCGAGCGCGCCGGACTGCCGAAAGGCGTGGCCAACCTGGTCAATGGCGAAGGCGCGGCAGCGGGCCGCGCCTTGCTCGAAGGCGTGGACGCCGTGAGCTTCACGGGCAGCGTCGCCACCGGCCGCAAGATCGCCGCGGCCGCTTCAGAGCACATGATTCGGGTTCAACTGGAAATGGGCGGTAAAAACCCGCTGGTGGTGCTGGATGACGCCGACCTGGATGTTGCCGTGGAATGCGCGCTCAATGGCGCCTTTTACTCGGCGGGCCAGCGCTGCACGGCAAGCAGTCGGCTGATCGTGGCCGACGGCATACATGACCGCTTCGTCGACGCCCTTACCGCGCGGATGCGCAAGCTGGTGGTGGGCGATCCGCGCGACGCATCCACGCAGATCGGGCCAGTCATCAACGACCAGCAGTTGCAGAAGATCATGGCCTACATAGAAATTGGCCGTGGCGAAGGGGCCTCGCTGGCTGAAGGCGGCAAGCGTGCCGATGCCGCCACCGGCGGGCATTTCCTGCGGCCCACCTTGTTTACGGACAGCAACAACGCGATGCGCATCAATCGCGAAGAGATTTTCGGACCCGTCGCGGCGGTGATCCGCGTGTCGGGATACGACGAAGCCCTGCATGTCGCCAACGATACCCCCTTTGGGTTGTCTTCCGGCATCTGCACGACCTCGCACAAGCTTGCCAACCATTTCCGGCTCAATGTGCGCAGCGGGCTGACGATGGTGAACCTGCCCACCGCCGGCCTGGATTATCACGTGCCGTTCGGCGGCGTAAAGGCGTCGAGCTTCGGCCCCCGCGAGCAGGGCCGCTATGCGGTGGACTTTTATACGAGCACCAAGACTGCCTATATCGGGTATTGAACGATCAATCGCATGACAATCCGGCGCGCTGGACGCCCTCAGGAGACAGGCATGGAAAAAATCGGCTTTATCGGCTTGGGACGCATGGGCAAACCCATGGCGCTCAACTTGCGCAAGGCAGGGTTCGACCTTGTGGTGCTCGACATCAACCAGAAGGCGGTGGACGAACTGGTGACCGCGGGCGCGGCGGCGGGCGCCAGCGTGGCGGACGTGGCGCGCCAGTGCAATGTCATCGTGACCATGCTGCCTTCGTCCAAGGAGGTGGAGCAGGTGGCGCTGGGCGCCGATGGCGTCTTTGCGAACGCCGCCAAAGGCAGCCTGCTCATGGACATGAGCACCATCGACCCGTTGGCGACGGACCGCCTCCATGAACAGGCAGTATCCGCCGGCATGACCGTGGTGGACGCGCCCGTTGGACGCCTTGCCGAACATGCCGACCGCGGCGAGTCGCTGTTCATGGTGGGCGCCAGCGATGCCGATTTTGTCCGGGTCACGCCGCTGCTGAACGCCATGGGCACGACGACCTATCACTGCGGGCCTGTCGGCGCGGGCGGACGTACGAAACTGGTGAACAATTACGTCGCTGTCACGCTGTGCCAGGTCAACGCCGAAGCGCTGGCATTGTCCCAGCGTTTCGGACTGGACATCACCAAGACATTGCAGGTGCTCTACGGCACCTCCGCCTCGAACGGCCAGTTGCGGATGAACTTTCCCAATAAGGTGCTGGTGGGCGACACCGCGCCGGGCTTTACGATCGACCTTGCGCACAAGGACATGTCCTTGATTGTGGCGGCGGCCCACGCCGCGAAGGTGCCGATGCCGGTGGCCGCCGCCGTGCACGAGTCCTTCAGCCTGGCTCGCGCCGGGCAGTTCGGCGGCATCGATTTTTCCGGCATTGCCGATGCCATCTGCCATTTCGCGCAGATAGACAAGCCCCGGGTTCCGGCCGGGTGGAAGCCGGGCTGAACCGTTGGAGCGGGGGCTCGGTTCCCCTGCTGCGGTTAGGGGGCGCCCGCGATGGCGCCCCATTGCGGCAGGCGGAAGCTTGTAACCCGATGAGATATTTAACTTTTAATTGCATTGCGCCGTTAAGGGGATAGCGTTACGCAACCCCCCGGAGTGGCTCCAATGTTCAAGAATTTAAGTATCCGCGCAATCCTGACGACTGCCCTGACCGTCTTTTTTGCACTTTTTCTGGTGAGCGGCATAGCCGTGTACCAGCAACTGACGTCCAACCGTACCTCCATTGAGGTGATGCTGGACACCAACCTGGTCCGCGCCAACTCGCTGGACGATGCGGCGGCGGAGTTGTTGCGCGCCCGCGTGGTGCTTCTGTCGGCGCAAAGCGCGCTGTTGGAAGGCAAGAGCCTGGAAAACATGGCCAGCATGCAGCGCCTGGACGGCTACGTGACCAAGGCGACCGGCCTGATCGACACGGCCCGCAAGCTGCCCGAGCTGTCGCCGACCGGCAAGCCGTTGTTCGACGCGGCGCTCGCAGCCTACGACGTGTACGCACGAGACGCGATCGTGCCGCTGATCGCGGCCATTCGCGCCGGCAATGCCAAGGAAGCGGGCCGCATCAACCTGGACAAGGTCACGCCGCTGGGCATCACCTTCACCCAGTCCATCCAGCAATATGTGGATTTTGCCGACGAGGTCGGCCAGCGCGTCGCACGCGAGTCCGCTGCCCGTATCAATGCCGCAATCGTCTTCCTGATCTGTCTGCTGGCCGTCGTGGCGGCGCTGGTGGTGGGCCTGTACGTGGTCTTCGGCCGCGCCGTTTTCCGTCCGCTGCATGAAGCCGGGCGCCTGTTCGACCGCATTGCCAGCGGCGACCTGACCAACCGCATCGAGCAGCGCGGCAACAACGAGATCGGCGTGCTTTACGCCGCCGTCAAGCGGATGCAGGACAGCCTGGCGCGCACCGTGTCCACCGTGCGTCTGGGCGTCGAAGAGATCAATACCGGTTCCCGCGAGATCGCCGCGGGGAACATCGATCTGTCCTCGCGTACCGAACAGCAGGCCGCCTCGCTGGAAGAAACCGCAGCAAGCATGGACGAGCTGTCGTCCACCGTGAAGAACAACGCCGATAGCTCGCGCAGCGCGGCGCAGTTGGCCATGGCGGCATCCGAAGTGGCCACGCGCGGCGGCCAGGCCGTCGGCGACGTGGTCGGCACGATGCGCGGCATTGCCGACAGCTCGCACCGCATTTCCGACATCGTCGGTGTGATCGACGGCATTGCGTTCCAAACCAACATCCTGGCGCTGAACGCCGCGGTGGAAGCCGCTCGCGCGGGCGAACAGGGCAAGGGCTTTGCGGTGGTGGCAAGCGAAGTGCGCGCACTGGCGCAACGCAGTGCGGCTGCCGCCAAGGAGATCAAGGGCTTGATCGACGACTCCGTGCAGAAGGTGTCGGTCGGCTCCGATCAGGTGGAAGCCGCCGGCGCGACCATGCAGGAGATCGTGACCTCGGTGCGCCGCGTGGCGGACATCATCAACGAGATCTCCAGCGCGTCCGAGGAGCAGTCGCAGGGCATCGAGCAGGTGAACCAGGCCGTGTCGCAGATGGACAGCGTGACGCAGCAGAACGCGGCGCTGGTCGAAGAGGCCGCGGCATCGGCTGCATCGCTGGAAACGCAGGCCCAGCGCCTGCGCGAGGCGGTGGCGGTGTTCAAGTTGCAATCCGGCCGTGTGATCGACGCAGATGCGCCTTCGCTGGAAAGCCGTGGCGGCGAGCCGGCGTTGATCGGCGCCTGATTCGCCCGATAAAAAAGGCCGGCCCCTGAAAGGCCGGCCTGCAAGTCCAGTTGAGAGGCCCCGTGCAATCGCGCGGGGCCTTTTGCCTTACTGGTCGAGCTGGATCTTGGCGTCGTTGGCGACGTTCTTCCACTTCTTCACGTCGCTGGCGATGACTTGCTGGAAGGCTTCCGACGAGCCGGCGACCACGGTGCCGCCCAGGTTGGCCATCTTGGCCTTCACTTCGGGCGTGTTGAGCGCCTTGACCGAAGCGTCGTGCAGCTTCGTCTTCACGGCTTCGGGCAGGTTCTTGGGCGCCAGCAGGCCATTCCAGGCGTTGGCTTCGTAGCGCGACAGGCCGGCTTCCTTGAAGGTCGGCGTGTCGGGCAGTTCGGGCGAGCGCGCGTCGGCGGCGATGGCGATCGGGCGGATCTGACCGCTCTTGATGTAGGGCAGGGAGGCCGGCACCGGTTCCCAGATCATCGACACCTGGCCGCTGATCACGTCGGTGAAGGCCGGGCCGGCGCCACGGTAGGCGATGTGCATCAGGTGCGCGCCGGTCATCGACTTCATCAGTTCCATCGCCAGGTTGCCCAGGCCGCCCGCGCCGGAGGACGCGTAGGTGTACTTGTCGGGATTGGCCTTGGATTGCGCGATCATCGCGTTCAGGTCCGCAGCGGGGAAGTCCTTGGTGACGCTCAGCACGCCGGGCACGGTGACCAGTTGCGTGATGGCCGTGAAGTCCTGCGACGCATCGTACGTCAGGTTCTTGTAGACGGCGGGATTGGTGCCGTGGGTGCTGGAGGAAGCCAGCAGGATGGTGTAGCCATCGGGTGCGGCGTCGGCGACGTAACGCGTGCCGATCGAGCCGCCGGCGCCGGCCTTGTTCTCGACAACCACCGTCACGCCCAGTTCGGTGCCCAACTGCGCGGCGAAGACGCGGCCGATGATGTCGGCGGTGCCGCCAGGGGCGAACGGCACGATCATGCGGATGGGCTTGCTCGGGTAGTCGGATTGCTGGGCCGAAGCGCCGGCCGCCAGCGTGGCGCCGGTCAGCAGCGCCAGGGCGAGGGTGGTTTTCTTCAGGGTCATCTGTATCTCCACGAGAAGGTTAGTCGAGGCTGCGGTCGAGCCAATCGACGATCAATCCGGCAATGTGGTCGCTGTTGCGATCCAGCATGCAGAAGTGCGAATTGCCGGCGATGCCGGCAGCGGGCAGGTCCAGCACGTCGGCGCGTTGGCCGGCCGCGCGCAGAGCGTCCCAGTAAGCGTCCGTCTGGGCGCGATAGCGCTGCCAGGTGTCGTCCGTATTGAAGTGATCGCCCCAGACCAGCAGTTGCGGGGGCAACTGGCAGGAGGCCTGGGCCGGCGTGCCGGTGGGCTCGACCGCCACGACGGCGCGAACCGTCGCCGCATACTCTTGTGCGAGTTGGGTGGCGAAACCGCCGCCCTGGCTGTGGCCAACGAGGATGCAGGGGCCGACCAGGTCCAGCAGCGCGCGATAGGCGTCCAGCGCCATGTCGCCGTGCGTGAGCCAGCGCGGCACGAACTGTTTGGAAAACGTGTCGAAGGCCTCGACCGGGAACTGCTGCCCCGGGTACGCGCGCCGTGCCTCGCCGACAGGCGCGTAGCCCGAGGCGGGGCCGATGCGGAACAGCCGCCAGGCCTCCTCCTTGGATCGGAAGATGGGCGCCGACTCGTACACCTGCGGAAACATCGCCCACGATGCGCGGCCGCGCTCCGGCGCGTCGGACACGAACACGTCGTATCCGGCCTGCAGCAGTCGCCACAGCCAGCCGTCGCGTCCATCGGGTGTGCTTTCCCACTGCGCGCCCGTCATGCCGCCGCCATGCCAGAGCAGGACGGGGTAGGGTCGGGTCGGCTGGGCCAGCCGGTATTCCTGCACGTACAACTGGCCGGCGCTGTAGCCGCCGTTCATGTCGATGAGCCGGGCCGACGCATTGCCGACCACCTTCTGCTGCTGCATCGGCAGCCCGCCCACCACGATGTCGGCGCCGCCCACGTAGTGGCTTCGGATGCTTTTGAGCAGGACTGGCGCGTCTGGCATAGGGTTTTCCATGAGTGGATGCCGGAATATTAGTTGCAAGGTGTTTCCAGCTTGTGCAAAATGCGCACTCGTTGTGCCAAAGCGGCACAGCCGATGAGCCGCTGGCAAACACACGCCCAGATCAGGCCAGACTGGGGCGGGCAGGAGGGGAGGACGCATGGACATCAAATGGCTGGAGGACTTCGTCGCGCTGTCGAAGTCGCGCAACCTTTTTCAGGCTGCGGAGTCGCGCAACGTGACGCACCCGGCGTTCGGGCGGCGCATCAAGGCATTGGAGGACTGGGCGGGCGTGCCGCTGGTCGAGCGCGGCCACCAGGTGTCCACGCTGAATGCCGCCGGCCGCAGCGTGCTGGCCGCGGCCATCGACGTGCTGGACATCCTGCAAGAGACGCGCGAAGCGCTGCAAAAGCCGGAGCAGGAACGCGCCCGCAAGATCACCATCGCGTCGGGCAAGACGCTGGCGCACTCGGTGCTGCCAGGGCTGATGGCGGGCGTGCAGCGCAGCTTGCCGGCGTTCCAGCTAAAGGTGATCACCACGACGCTCAATTACGGCGTGGACATGCTGGCAGACGGCGAGGTCGACTTCCTGTTGTGTCATGCGCACGAGCCGCTGTACGCGAAGATCGACAATCCCAATTACCGGTGCCGGCGCGTGGGGGCCGACAAGCTGGTGGCCGTCAGCGCGCCAGTCGCGCCCGGCGGCCGTCATCCCCGTCACGCCGTGCCCAAGCTGGCCTCGGACCCGCCCGTGCCGTTTCTGGCCTACGCCGACAGCATGTCGCTCGGCCGGATCCTGCACGACAAGTTGCGCGGGCTGTGCGAAGTGCCGCTACTTCAGACCACCTATGAGTCGGATCTGGCCGACGCGCTACACGCGATGGCCCGCCAGGGTTTTGGGCTGGCCTGGCTGCCGAACACGCTGGTGGAGCCCGACTTGCGCGCAGGCAGCCTCGTGCGCGCTGACGGAGCGCGTAACGACATCCATATGGAGATCCGGTTGTATCAATCGGTAGACAACGCCAAGCCGCTGGCGCGCGAGGTATGGAGCCGCATCGAGGCATACGCCGCCCGGTGACGCCTCCCACGCCCATAGATCCGCCAAAACATGCCAGTCCGCCCGCGCAGGCATAAAATAGCGGTTTGCCCCTTTCCCGCACACAGGAAGCCAGCGCCATGAACGCACGCATCCCCGAAGACGCATTGCCGCCCACCCTTGATCCCAAAGCCCTCCAGGACTTCGTGGACGACAAGTGGGACAACGAGATCATCCCCGCGCTGACCGATTACATCGCCATTCCCGCCAAGAGCCCGGCCTTCGACGCCGACTGGGAAAAGAACGCGTTCATCGAACGCGTGGTGCGCGATGCGGCGCAGTGGGTCGAAGCGCAAAAGGTGTCGGGCCTGAAGCTCGAAGTGGTGCGTCTGCCGGGCCGCACGCCCATCATCTTCTTTGACGCACCCGCCACCCGCAGCGACAACGGCGACACGGTGCTGCTCTACGGTCACCTGGACAAGCAGCCCGAGTTCTCGGGCTGGCGCGCAGGGCTGGGTCCGTGGACGCCCAAATACGAAGACGGCAAGCTCTACGGCCGAGGCGGCGCGGACGACGGCTACGCCGTGTACGCCTCGCTCACCGCCATCATGGCGCTCGACAAGCAAGGCATTCCGCGTCCGCGCTGCGTCGGTATCGTCGAAACCTGTGAAGAATCCGGCAGTTACGACCTGCTGCCATACGTCGATGCGCTGCGTGATCGCCTGGGCAACGTGGCCCTGGTGGTGTGCCTGGACTCGGGCGCCGGCAACTATGACCAGCTCTGGATGACCACGTCGCTGCGCGGCATGGTGGCGGGCACGCTGGAAGTGCAGGTGCTGGACGAAGGCGTGCACTCGGGCGACTCCAGCGGCACGGGCCGCCTCCTGCCGCAAAGCCTGCACTGCGAGATTCCGGCCGACCGCATCGAGCAGGTCTCGGCGACCGCGCGCATCCTGGGCGATGAGGTGTGGCGCCGTTTCCCCTGGAGCTGCGGCGCCGACGGCGGCTTTGTCCTGCCCATGACCACCGAACCCGAGCAGGCGCTGCTGAACCGCACCTGGCGCCCGACGCTGTCGGTGACCGGCGCCGAAGGCCTGCCGCCCCTGACCAGCGCCGGCAA
>DALZRX010000076.1:0-12174 GCA_032015805.1 Achromobacter sp. | reverse complement strand
CAAGAACAAGGCCGCTCGCCACAAGAGCCGCCTGGCTGCCGCCATCAAGGCGCTGACCTAAGATTCTGCCGCCCCGGATTCCGGGGCGACACGAATACGGCAAATGAAGAAGGATGCCCACGGGCATCCTTTTTTGTTGCCTGCGCATTTCGCCGGTCGCACTGATCGGCCCTCCCGTCGTTCGCGGGCCGCCCTTGGTTCCCCGGACCGCCCCGCCTACGTTCCCTTATATGACCTCTGCAGCCGCGAGCCTGCGCTTGATGGCGGCGGCGGCGTCGCGCAGCGATTCCATGAACGCGCCGACCAGCGGATTGCCCGGACGGTGCTCGGGGAACACCACATTGACGCGGAACGGAAACGATCGCGTCAACGGGCGGATGTGCAGCCCCCGCCCCACAAAGTCCAGCGCGGTCAGCGGATTGACGATTGCCAGGCCAAGCCCTTGCCGCACGAACGTGCAGACCGACACCGCGGTCGGCGTTTCAACGATGGATCGGGGCAACACCCCGGCCTGGGAAAACGCCTCGTCGATCTGGACTCGGTAAGGATCGCTGGCGGACAGACTGACGAACGCCTGTCCTTCGAAATCAGCCAGGTCGATGGCTGTGCGCGGCAGGAGCGGATGGGCATCGGGCAGCACGCAGACCTCATCGACCTGCACGAGCAGCTCGAGCCGGGTGCCGGCCGGCGCCGAATCGTGTTCCGTGAGGCCCAGATCGTAGCGCTGCGCCGTCAGCCATTCTTCCAGCAGCGGTGATTCCTGCGTTTCCACCGACAGGCTCACGCCGGCGTGGCGGCCATGGAAGCGCAGGAATGCGTCAGGCAGGATCGAATGGGAGAACGCGGGCAAGGTGATCACCGAGAGCTGCCCCTCGCGGAAGGCCCGCAGACGGGCCGCCGCGGACGCCACACGCTCCAGGCCGGCGTAGGACTGACGCACCTCTTCAAAGAGCGCCAGCGCGGGCATCGTGGGCCTCAGACGCCCCGCAACGCGTTCAAAGAGCGCGAAGCCGATCGTCTGCTCCATGCGCGCAAGCTCGCGGCTGACGGTGGGCTGCGACGTGTGCAGCAGATCGGCCGCCTTGGTCACGCTGCCGGCGATCATCACCGCGCGGAAGATTTCAATATGCCGATGAGTCAGCATCGCCCATTCCATATCAAAAATGAATCGATCTAGAAAATCAAAGCATTTTACTGGATGGACCTGTGCAGGCATCATGCCGCCTTCTCATTCCCCGAACGGTTGCCCTCCATCATGACCTTTGATCCGCGCCAGCTCACCCAACTTGCCGCCGAACACGGCACGCCGCTCTGGGTGTACGACGCCGCCGTCATTCGCGAACGCGTCGCGCAACTGCGCCGCTTCGATACGATCCGCTACGCCCAGAAGGCGTGTTCCAACCTGCACATCCTGCGCCTGATGCGGGCGGAAGGCGTGGTGGTGGATGCGGTGTCCCTGGGCGAGATCGAGCGCAGCCTGGCCGCCGGTTTCGACCCGCGCAGCGAACCGGAAGGCATCGTCTTCACGGCGGACCTGATCGACCACGCCACGCTGGCGACCGCGCTCAAGCACGGCATCACGGTCAACGCCGGCTCGCTGGACATGCTGTCCCGCGTCGGGCAGGCGTCACTCGGCCATCGGGTGTGGCTGCGCATCAACCCCGGCTTCGGTCACGGGCATAGCAACAAGACCAACACCGGCGGCCCGCAAAGCAAGCACGGCATCTGGATCGATGATGTGGCCGAAGCCGTCTCCATCGTTCGCCGCTACAAGCTCAAGCTCGTGGGCGTCCACATGCACATCGGTTCCGGCGTCGACTACGGTCACCTGTCCAGCGTGTGCGACGCGATGGTGGACGTGGTGAAGTCGCTGGATCACGACATCGAAGCCATCTCGGCGGGCGGTGGCCTGTCGATTCCCTACCGCGACGGCGAGCCGCGCATCGACTGCGATCATTATTTCGAGCAGTGGGATGCGGCCCGCCAGCGCATCGCGCAATACCTGGGCCATGAGATCCGCCTGGAAATCGAACCCGGGCGCTTTCTGATCGCCGAATCCGGCGTGCTGGTCGCCGAGGTGCATTCGATCAACCGGCGCCCCGAGCGCGACTTCGCGCTGGTCGACGCCGGTTTCAACGACCTGATGCGCCCGGCCATGTACGGCAGCTACCACCGCATCTCGGTGCATGCGCCGGACGGCAGCGCGCCGCAGGATACGCCCGAGACGCGCATCGCGGTGGCCGGCCCGCTGTGCGAGTCCGGCGACGTGTTCACGCAGGACGAAGGCGGCGTCATGTCCGACCAGTTGCTGCCGCGCCCGCGCATCGGCGACTTCATGGTGTTTCACAACGCGGGCGCGTATGGTTCGTCGATGTCTTCGAACTACAACAGCCGTCCGCTGGCGCCGGAAGTCCTGCTGGACAAGGGCGAGGCGCGTCTGATCCGCCGCCGCCAGACCGTCGCCGAACTGCTGGCGCTGGAAGCGTAAGCGCAGCGATCAAGCCGGGCTCCGCCGTAAGGTGGCGGAGCCCGGCCTGTCACAAGGGGTCAGGTTGGAAACGCTTCGCGCAGAGCGAAGGTTGCCTGCTTGAACACGCCCAGGTCGGTCCCCACGGCCACGAAGTGCATGCCCATGTCGAGGTAGCGGCGCGCGTCGGCCTGCACGGGTGCGAGAATGCCCACGGCCTTGCCTTGTGCGCTCACACGCTGGTGCAGATGCCGGATCGCTTCCTGCACCTCGGGATGGCCAGGGTAGCCAAGATGGCCCAGCGCCGCCGCCAGATCCGACGGGCCAATGAACACGCCGTCAACGCCCTCGACGGCCGCAATCTCATCCACGGCCTCGATGCCAGGCCGGCTTTCGATTTGCAGCAGCACGCAGATGTTGTCGTTGATCGTCTGCAGGTAGTTCGGCACCGTCCCATAGCGGTTGCTGCGCTGGGAGCCCGCCACCCCGCGCATGCCTTGCGGCGGATAACGCGTGGCGGCCACCGCGCGGCGCGCGTCCTCTTCGGATTCTATGAACGGAATCAGGAGGTTGTAGAAGCCGATATCCAACAGGCGTTTGATCTCGACCGGGTCGTTCCAGGACGGACGTCCCACGGCTGCGCTGGCGCTGCCCTGCAGGGCCTGGAGCTGCTGCAGGAACATCGGCACCTCGTTGGGCGAATGCTCGCCATCCAGGAGCAGCCAGTCGAAATCCGCCAGGCCGACAAGCTCGGCGGTGATGTGGCTGGACATGCACATCCAGAATCCGATGAGCCGTTCGCGGGCCAGGATGCGTTGCCGAAAACGATTGGGAAGAGGTGAATTCATTGCCGCCTTCATGTCAGGAAATACAGAAAAGTGCACAGCATGCGAGGCCCGGGTGTCTGCGAATCGCGCCGGCCCTTGCACATCAATGGATTTCAGGCTCGCCCGCGGGCGCCGCGCGTTCCTCGGACTGCAGAAAATCAAAGTCGCAGCCGGTGTCGGCCTGGCCGATGTGCTTGAGGTACAGCACGCCGTACCCGCGCTCGAAGCGCGGCGGCGGCGGCTGCCATGCGGCGCGGCGCTCGGCGAGTTCCGCGTCGGAAATCAGCACATCCAGCCGCCGGTTCGGCACGTCGAGCGCGATGCGGTCGCCGTCTCTTACCAGCGCGAGCGGCCCGCCCACATAGGACTCGGGCGCCACATGCAGCACACAGGCGCCATAGCTGGTGCCGCTCATGCGGGCGTCGGAGATGCGCACCATGTCGCGCACGCCTTGCTTGAGCAGCTTCTGCGGTATCGGAAGCTGTCCCCATTCCGGCATGCCGGGCGCGCCTTGCGGTCCGGCGTTCTGCAGCACGATGACGCTATCGGCATCCACGTCCAGGTCCGGATCGTCGATGCGCGCGGCCATGTCGTTGTAGTCCTTGAAGACGACCGCGCGGCCGGTATGCACCTGCAGTTGCGGCTCCATGGCGGGCGGCTTGATCACCGCCCCATCGGGCGCGAGATTGCCGCGCAGCACCGCCAGGCCGTCGCGCTCGATGAGCGCCTGCGCGCGCGGACGGATCACGTCTTCATTGAAGATGCGTGCGCCCGCGATGTTCTCGCCCAGCGTGCGTCCGTCCACCGTGCGCTGCGACGTGTCGAGCAGATCGCCTAGCTGCACCAGCATCGCGCGCAGGCCGCCGGCGTAGTAGAAGTCTTCCATCAGGTATTTGCCCGCCGGCCGGAGATTGGCCAGGACCGGCGTGGTGCGCGCCAGGTGATCGAAGCGGTCCAGGTCCAGCCCGAAACCGCTGCGGCGCGCCATGGCGATCAGGTGGACCACCGCATTCGTCGATCCGGACAGCGCCAGCACCGTGCGCACCGCATTGTCGTAGGACGCCGCGGTCAGCAGGTCCGACGGCTTGAGGTCTTCCCAGACCATTTCGACGATGCGCTTGCCCGTCAGGCTGGCCATCTGCGCGTGGCGCGAATCCGGCGCGGGAATCGATGAGGCGCCCGACAGGCACAAACCAAGCGCCTCGACGGCACCGGTCATGGTGGACGCCGTGCCCATCGTCATGCAGTGGCCCGGCGACCGCGCGATGCCGTCTTCCACGCCTTGCCAATCTTCTTCGGTGATGTTGCCGGCGCGCAGTTCCGCCCAGTACTTCCAGGTGTCAGAACCGGAGCCGAGCGTATTGCCGTTCCAGTTGCCGCGCAGCATGGGCCCGGCGGGCACGAAGATCGTGGGCAGGTCCATCGACACCGCGCCCATGATGAGCGCCGGCGTGGTCTTGTCGCAGCCGCCCATCAGCACGCAGCCGTCGGCGGGATACGAGCGCAACAACTCCTCGGTCTCCATGGCGAGCAGGTTGCGGTAGAGCATCGTCGTGGGCTTCTGGAACGGTTCCGACAGGCTCATGGCGGGCATCTCCACCGGAAACCCGCCCGCCTGCCAGATGCCGCGCTTGACCTCTTCGACGCGCTGCTTGAAATGGCTGTGACAGGGATTGATGTCGCTCCAGGTGTTGATGATGGCGATGACCGGCTTGCCGGCGTAGTCGGAGCGGTGATAGCCCATCTGGGCGGTGCGCGACCGGTGCCCGAAGGACCGCAGGTCCTTGACGCCATACCAGCGGTGGCTGCGCAGGTCCTCGGGCTTCTTGCGCTTGTCGGATTGGCTCATGTCTCGATTCCTCTGCTCTTTGGCGGGGTCAATGCATGTTCATACCATAAGACGCCGCGTCGGGGCGTGCTTACCAAGGCAGCCTCAGGCGGGATCCAGCAGGTACGGCGTGCCGGCGCGCTCGCAGATGGCGCGCAGACGTTCGGCCAGCGCGGCGGGGATCGGAACGCCTTCGCGCAACCGGCGCATGCGCTCGGCCGCTTCCGGCTCGCCTGCCACCAGGACGGGCTCGGACGGATCGGCGGGCGGCGTATCGTGCATGGCGTCGATCATGTCATCCATGTCGGACTCGAACGAGCCGGCCGCCCGGAAGGCGTCGGGATTGAGCGCCAGAAAGAAGTGACCCACGTCGTCAGGCTCTCCGGGACGGCGCGTGGCGGCACGCCGGGCAGCGAATGCGCTGCCACTGAGCGTGCCTCCCAGGATCTGCGCCATCATCGCCAGGCCATAGCCTTTGTGGCTGCTCATGGCGGTAGTGCCGCCCAGCGGCGTGAGGCCGCCCTCCGGACGCTTGAAGATGAACTGCATCGCGGCGTCCGCATCCGTGACCGGAGCGCCCTGCCCGTCCACCGCCCAGCCCGGCGGCAAGGGTTTGCCGAGGAAGTCGTACACCTTGACCTTGTTGGCCGCCACGGTCGTCGTCGCCATGTCGAGCACGAAGGGTTCGTTGTACGCGGCGGGCGCGCCGAAAGCGATGGGGTTGGTGCCCAGCATCGGCATCGCGGTCGACCGCGATGCGCGCGTAGACCCCCGCGGCGCCGAAGTGGTGGGAGTTGCAGACAGCGACCGCGCCGACGCCATGTTCCAGAGCTTTGTCCACGGCCAGGTTCATCGCCTGTGCCGCAACCGGATAGCCCAGGCCGCCCATGCCGTCGATCAGCGCGCTGGCGCCGCCGTCGCGTACCACCCGGGCACGCGCATCCAGCCGCAGCGTGCCGGCGCGCCACTTGTCCTCGTACGCCGGCAGCATGGAGATGCCGTGCGAATCGATGCCAAGCAGGTCCGTTCGCGCCATGAGGCCCGCGGTGGTATGGGCCAGGTCCTCGGCCATGCCCCAGGCCATCAGCACCTGCAGTATCTGTTCACGCACCTGCTCCACCGGCACGGCCGTGGCGATTGCTCCGTTCCCTGGCACTATCTGTCTCCTGTCGTCTTGTTGGGTGGCGGGCGGGGGGGGGCTTCAGTCCCGGTCGCGATCGACCAGCCTGTGGCGGGCCTGGCCCAGATGGAATTGCATGGCGACGCGCGCGCGTTCGCCGTCCTGTTCGCGGATGGCATCCAGAATGGTGGCGTGTTCGTCCACGACGCGCTGCGCGCGCTGGCGCGAGCCGGTGCGCGTCAGATTGAGGGTCAGGCGCATGAAGCCGCTGATGGACTCATGGATGCTTTCCAGCACGCCCAGGTAAAAGTCGTTGCCGCTTGCCTCGGCGATGCTGGCATGGAACGCTAGGTCTGCTTCGGCGGAGACCTGCCCCTTTGCAAGCGTGTCGGCGAAAGCCGCGTGGGCCTCGGCGATCCTGACGAGCTGTTCGTCCGTGCGCCGCAACGCCGCCAGGCGCGCGGCGTCACCCTCGAGCGCCACGCGCACCTCTTGCGCGCGCAGATAGGCGCCGACATTCTGCACATCGTTGAAGGCTTTGAGGCGCGGCGCGGGCTGGTGGCTCACGAAGGTGCCCAACCCCTGGTGCGCGGTGATGAGACCATCGGCGCGCAGGCGCAGCAATGCCTCGCGCACCACGGGCCGCGACACGCCGAAGCGTTCGGATATCTCGTTTTCGGAGGGCAGCTTGGCGCCGACGTTCAATCCGCCGGACACGATCTGTTCAAAGATCTGCCCGTAAAGCTGGTCCGCCAGCCGCACCCGATGCCCGCGTTCCAGCACCGGCGCGCCAGGCAGTTCCGTCTCGGCGGACGCCTTTGGCGCAGGCTGGGGGGATGCTTTGGGTCGAGCCACGTAACCTCCTGGTAGTAGGGCCTGTCCACACGCGGGGAACAGGCCCTGACAGACTGCCGCGACACGCGGACGGCGCTCATCGTACCTGCAATGCGCCCGCCGCGCCGCGCGTCTTCACGCCGTGGCGGTCTCGCGGTCCCAGGCAGCCAGCGCACGCGCCACGGGTGCGACGCGTTCACGCTCCGCGCTGGAGATGCCAGTCAGAAGCGGAAGCATCGGGCCCATGTCCGCCACGCCGGAAAGCGTGACGGCATCGTGCAGCACGCGGATCGGACTGATGCCGTCGCGGCAGTCTTCCAGTCCGAGGTACTGTTCGCGCACGGCCTCCGCTTCGTCGTAGCGCCCCTCGCGCAGCAGATGCAGCAGGCGCATAGAGCCGCGCGGCGCCACGCAGACCGAACCCGAAGTGAAACTCTTCAGCCCGAACTCGCGGTAGTGGACGATGGCCGGACGCTCGCCGATGCCGCTCACGACCCAGCGGGAATCCACAGCCTGCAGCAGCGCCGACAGATAGGCGTCCTCGGAAGGATTGTCGCGGACCACCGCGTACTTGAAGGCGACGAGCCGCCCCTCTTCGATGAGGCGCGCCGCGGTTTCGGGAGCGAGGTAGTCCGCCGACTTGATATAGACCACTGCCGGCTTGCCCAATGCATCCGTGAAACGGCGCACGCCGTCCGCAAGCCCCGCGTCGGTGTACGGAAAGGACATGGGCAGCAGCATCGCGGTCGGGAAGGCGCGCGAACGCAGGATGGCGGCCTGGTCCATCATCTTGCCGTAATCGGGTCCGACCGAGGGCAGGATCCACGTGTCCGGACCCGCCAGGCTTGCCAGCATGTCCACGATGCGTGCATATTCGCTCACGCCCACGTTGTAGAAATTGGCGTTGCCGCCATACATGACGTTGCGCACGCCGCCTGCTTCCAGGTGGCCGAGCAGCGCCTTGTTGGCCGCTTCGTTCAGCGACAGGTCGGCGTTGCGCGCCAGCGGCGGCACGGCGATGACCGAACGCTGCAGGTCCTGGGCGGTGACCGGGGTAGTTTTCATGGACGGACTCCTGGCGGATGCGGTTGTCAGATAAGTAGAGTGAAAAAAGTATACTTGGTTGACAAGCTATAGCTCAATACCTATATTTGTTTTACAAGTAGATCGGCAGCACGTACGTCGCATGAGGCGCGGGCCGCATGCGCTTTAAGCTTCCGGCAAGCCGGGAGCGGAATACCCCAGAAACGATGCGCGGCCACGCGCACACCGAGGAGACGAATTCCATGCATGCAGCCCCTGTGCGAGGCCGGTTATTTGCGGCCGCCCTGCTGACGGCCACCGCCTTTGCCCTGCCGGCGACCCCGGCCTTCGCGGACTACCCCGAACGGGAAGTCAAGATCATCGTGCCCTTCCCCGCCGGCGGCACCGCCGACATCGCCGCACGCGTGGTGGCGGCCGAGCTGGGCAAGAGCTGGAACAAGCCCGTGGTGGTCGACAACAAGGCCGGCGCCGGCGGTAATGTCGGCTCGGCCGAAGCCGCGCGCGCCACGCCGGACGGCTACACCCTGCTGATGGGCACGGTCAGCACGCACGCCATCAACCAGTCCGTCTACGCAAAGCTGCCGTATGACCCGGTCAAGGATTTCGTGCCGGTCACGCTGGTGATCCCCGTGCCGAACATCCTTGAGCTCAACCCCAAGTTCGCCGACAAGCACAACATCCGCACGGTGGCGGACCTGATCAAGTACCTGAAGGCCAATCCCGACAGCGTCAACATGGCATCCACGGGCAACGGCACATCCACGCACCTGTCCGGCGAACTCTTCCAGAGCATGACCGGCACGAGCATGACCCATGTGCCGTACAAGGGCAGCAGCCCCGCGCTGACCGACGTGATGGCCGGGTCGGCGGACCTGATCTTCGACAACCTGCCGTCCTCGATGGGCTTCCTGAAGGCCGGCAAGCTGCGCCCGCTGGCCGTGACCACGGCCAACCGCTCCCCCGCCTTGCCCGACGTGCCCACGATGGCCGAGGCCGGCGTGAAGGGATACGAGGCGTCGAGCTGGTTCGGCCTGCTTGCGCCGGCAGGCACACCGCCCGAAATCGTGGAAAAGGTCCAGCGCGACGTGGCCGCCGCCTTGCAGCAGGAACCCGTGCGGGCGCAGCTACAGGCGCAAGGCGCCACGCCGTCCGGCAACACGCCAGCCCAGTTCAAGCAGTTCATGGCCCAGGAAACCGTCAAGTGGGCCGACGTTGTGAAGAAATCCGGGGCCAAGGTCGACTGACCTGGCGCCGTTCCGGGGCCCGTTGGCAACGCGTGAGCGGCGGGCTCTTCATCATCACGCGAACCAGGAGACACCATGAACAAACTGATCAGCGCCGTATTCGCGGCGGGCGCCGTTGTGCTTGGGTCGCCGACGGCCCACGCCGCCGGTTACCCTGAAAAGCCCGTCACGATGATCGTGCCCTTCGTGCCAGGCGGGTCTTCCGACATCACCGCGCGTTCGGTCACGCCGGCACTGTCGAAGATCCTGGGACAAACCTTCGTCGTCGAGAACAAGCCTGGCGCCAACAGCGCCATCGGCGCGCAGGCGCTGGCGCGCTCGACGGCCGACGGCTACACCATGATGGTCGGCTCCATCGGCACCTTCGCCATCAACGAAGCCCTGTACAAGAATCTGTCGTACAACCCCAGCAAGGACTTCGCCTACCTGACACAGGCGGTGCGCAACCCCAACGTGCTGGTCGCGGCCACCTCCTTCCCGGCCAGCACCGTCGCCGAGCTGGTGGACTACGCGAAGAAGAATCCCAACCGCGTGTCGTATGCCTCATCGGGCACGGGCTCGTCGGATCACCTGTCGGCGGTGCTCTTTCGCCAGCGCACGCAAAGCACCGGTGTCGACGTGCCGTACAAGGGCGGCGGCGCCGCCATCGCCGACCTGATCGGCGGTCAGGTCAACGTGTCCTTCCAGAATCTGGGCGCGGTGCAGAACCACATCAAGGCCGGCAAGCTGAAGGCGTTGGCCATCACGGGCGATGTCCGCGCGACGGACCTCCCCGACGTGCCGACGCTGGCAGAGGCCGGCATCAAGGACATGGTCGTGTATTCCTGGCAAGGCTTCGCCGTCCCCAAGGGCACGCCGCAACCGGTCGTCGACAAGCTGGCCGAGGCGCTGCGCACCGCCTTGCGCGAACCGCAGACCCAGAAGACGTTGCAGGGCCTGGGTTTTGAAGTGGTCGCCAACACGCCGCAGCAGTTCGCGGAATTCCAGCAGGCCGAGGTCAAGCGCTGGAAGGACGTGATCCAGAAAGCCAACATTCAGTTGGAGTAAGGATGCGGGCTGCCCGTGCGCGGGCAGCCCCGCATCCGAAGCCGGGCCCCATCGCGGCGATGCGGGCCCGGACTGCAAGCGTCGAGCTTGAATCAAGTAGCATGAAACCTTCGCCACCCAACCGTACGACAACATGACCACCAAGCAACGCATCATCCAGGTCGGCTCGCTGGCCGGCTCCCCCTCCGCCAACCAGCGCCTCGCCGACGGCTATGACGTCATCGAATTGTGGAAGTATCCCGATCGCAAGGCAGCGTTGGCCGAACACGGCAAAGGCATCACCGCTGTCGTCACGTCCGCCAACTTCGGCGCCAACGCCGAACTCATCAACGCGCTGCCGGACCTGAAGGCCATCTGCAGTTGGGGCGTGGGCTACGAGACGATCGACGTGGAAGCCGCCCGCAATCGCGG
Source organism: Achromobacter sp. (assembly GCA_032015805.1). GTDB lineage: Bacteria > Pseudomonadota > Gammaproteobacteria > Burkholderiales > Burkholderiaceae_B > Achromobacter. The sequence goes on along the minus strand of DALZRX010000076.1, from coordinate 1,352 downwards.
CGTGCTGGTCAGCAATACGCCCGACGTGCTGACGGATTGCGTGGCGGACCTGGCCTGGGGCCTGTTGATCGCCGGCGCCCGCCGAATGGGCCAGGGCGAGCGCTTCGTGCGTGCCGGCCAATGGGGCCAGGTGCACGGCAGCATTCCGCTGGGCCTGCGCGTCAGCGGCAAGAAGTTGGGCATCGTGGGGCTGGGCCGTATCGGCGAAGCCATCGCCAAGCGCGGCACGGGCTTCGACATGGAAGTGCGCTACCACAACCGCAAAAAGCGCGACGAAATGACCTACGGCTACGAGGCGTCGCTGACGGACCTGGCCAAGTGGTCCGACTTCCTGATCGTGGCCACGGTCGGCGGCCCCAGCACGCGTCACCTAATCAATCGCGACGTGCTCGAGGCGTTGGGTCCCAAGGGCATCATCGTCAACATCGCGCGTGGCCCGGTCATCGACGAGACCGCGCTGGTCGCCGCGCTTGAAGGCGGCAAGCTCGGCTGCGCCGCGCTCGACGTGTTCGAGCACGAGCCCAAGGTGCCGGAAGCGCTGATCAAAAGCGACAAGGCCGTGCTGCTGCCGCACATCGGCAGCGCTACCGAGGAAACGCGCCTGGCGATGGAAAACATGATGCTGGAGAACCTGCAGTCGTTCTTCGAAACTGGCCGCGTGATCACGCCCGTGGCGTAAACCGCTTTGCGATCCGCGCCCGCATGCGCGGCGCGGACTGCTGTTTCAAGCGTGCAAGCAGAGCAAATGAAAAAGCCTCTCGGCGCCCATACCGAGAGGCTTTCGACTTTCCGGCCCCCGCGTGCCCGGTCAGTCTTTGTCGCGCAAAGGAACTTGGGCGTCGCCGTCCGGCGCGGTTACTTGGTCGGCGTCGTGGCGCCGGACTTGTGCATGCTCGCTGCGCCCGACTTGGCCGCCGAATGCTTGGCCGAGGACTTGTCGGCCTTGTGATGCTTGTGGTGCGCCTGGGCCTTGGTGTCGCCGGTATTGCTGGCGCCCGCCGCGAACGCCGACGGCGCGGCAGCGAGACCGAGGCACAGGGCCGAGGTGGAAAGAAACGCAGCGATGCGGGAGTGAGTCGTCATCTGTGTACTCCTGGTTGGTGAAGGCCAGAGGCCTTTTGCCGATACGGGGCGGCAAGATGCCGCGAGACCCGTATGCGGTTTGAAGCCCGCCCCGCGAGAAGGTTCACCATGGAAAAGAATTGTTGCCGGGGAATGTTGCCCCCACGCCGCTCTCGCTTCGCTCGTTTGCTGCCCCCCGAGGGGGCTGCCCCGCCTTCGGGCGGCCGGGGTGGTTGGCCCCCACGCCGCTCTCGCTTCGCTCGTTTGCTGCCCCCCGAGGGGGCTGCCCC